>JAUSDH010000128.1 GCA_030650655.1 Candidatus Brocadiaceae bacterium | reverse complement strand
GCAGGCTGGAATGTTGGTATAACTCCATAGATAATCAGCACGATTGCTCCGGATAAACCGAGCCAGATACTCTTCTCCTCCCTTAGCCAGAGCCATACCAGATATCCTCCGCCTATTTCACACAATCCAGCAAGGATGAAGAAGAAAATTGACTTGGCAATCTCAATCTTTTCCATTTTTTACCTCATTTACATTTCTTGTACTATTTCACCACGGCAATCTTTTCTGCCACAAAGTACTGTATTTGTTTACAAGGGACAGGTGCTCATAAGCGCTAACTTAAAATGACGGATCAATTTAACCGTGTATTGAATAACACCTCCCCCTTTATCCCCTTCAGGAGGGGGACATAGGGGGAGGATCAAGGAATTTCGAATTATGAGGTTTTCTTATCCTCCTTTGTACGAATAATTCTGACGGCAAAATCTATTAAGCGTTCTTCAAGATCAAATATTTTATTATCCTTCGACATTCATTATTCCTTGTTCGATATTCGATATTGGAATCCTCATAAAAAGTAATAGCACTATCCCAACCTGATAAAAAAATACCAAAAACAAGTTAGCGCTTATGGGACAGGTGCTCCTTGCCAATACATCTTTTTTATTCATCTCTGTTGCCTCTGCGACCTCTGTGGTAAGTATTGCCTTTTTATGTGGCCTCAATCCTTTTAGGAAACCATTGGTAAAGGGCAGGGATCACAAAAAGGGTCAAAAAGCTTGAGAAGCATACCCCACCAACGATCACCGTCGCCAACGGTTTCTGTACCTCTGCCCCTACATCCGTAGATATGGTCATTGGTAATAATCCAATAATATCTGCCAGAACTGTTATGAGTACAGGCCTGAGCCTCGTTGTAGCCGCCTCTACGATAGTATTTCTCGTTTCTTTTCCTTTTTGTTGAAATTCATTGATAAACGATACCATAACAGTGCCGTTTAATACACATAGTCCAAAAAGCGAAATAAATCCTACCCCTGCGGAGATGCTTAGGGGCATATCCCTCAGGAACAACGCCACAATCCCTCCCGTTGCCGCAAAAGGAACGTTTGCGTAAATAAGGGCGGCGTTTTTAAAGGAACGGAAACTCATGTAGAGAAGGATGAAAATTAATCCCATGGAAATGGGGATGACGATTGCAAGGCGATTCCTTGCCCGCTGCATATTCTCGAACTGGCCGCCCCAATCCAGATAATAACCTGCGGGGATATCCACACCTTCCCGTATCTTCTTTTGTGCCTCTGCCACGAAGCTGCCGATATCCCTGCCACGGACATTACATTCCACTACGATACGGCGGTGTCCGTTTTCGCGGCTGATCTGGGCAGGCCCCTCTTCAACGGAAATATCCGCCAGTTGGGTTAACGGTACACGCACACCGCCTGGGGCGCTAATCAGGATATTTTTGATTTCCTCCACATTATTCCTTGCCTCCTCGGTGAAACGGACTAAGAGGTCGAATCGCATCTGCCCTTCCAGTACCTGTGATGCAGCTTTACCACCAATGGCCGTTGTAATAACATCCTGTATATCCGATACGTTGATCCCATAACGGGCAATGGCGCTTCGGTCAATCTTTATCTGTACCACAGGCAGTCCTGCCACCTGTTCTACTTTCACATCCTCAGCCCCTCGAATAGGAGTGACGACTCGTTCGATCTCCTCCGCCTTCGGCTTTAAGACCTCAAAATCTTCACCAAAAAGTTTGATGGCAATATCAGAACGGACACCGGCTATCAATTCACTGACCCTTAGCTCAATGGGTTGTGAAAAACTATACCGCATGCCTGGAATCTTTTCCAAATCCTCTTCCATACGTTTAATGAGGCCCTCTTTGGTCTTAGCCGTCTGCCACGACTTCTTGGGTTTAAGCATCACAAATACATCACTGATCTCCTGACCCATGGGATCAGTGGCAATCTCAGCCCGGCCAGTTTTGGATACAACTGTTTCTACCTCAGGGTACTTCATAAGCGTCTTTTCTATAAGGGTAGAGAGTTCTACGGACTCCTTTAAAGAGACACTGGGCAGGCGTACCACGTTGATTGCTATGGCGCCTTCATCCAATTCAGGCATAAACTCCGAACCTAAAAAAGGGACAAGGACAAGGCTTGAAAGGAAGCACGAGACAGCAGCAATTAAGGTTACCCTGGGATGAAATACAGCCTTTTGCAACAACGGCCTATAACGCCTCTTTAAGAACTGCATTGTCCGGTTATCCGTTTCCTCGCCTTGCGCCTTTGTTTTTACTCCTTTTCTGAAAATAAGGGAGCACAGGGTGGGCATAATGACCAGGGCAACAAAAAGGGAACTCAGCATGGCAAGGCTTACCGTAAGGGCTACAGGCTTGAACATCTTGCCTTCAACACCCTGCAGGGTCAAGAGTGGCACATAGATGATAATGATAATACCCACGGCAAAGAAGATGGGCCGTCCCACCTCTTGAGCTGCACGCAGTATTGTCTCCCTGTAATTATCATTGCCTTTTCTGAGGGTGAGGCGTTGGATGATATTCTCCACGGTACAAACGGAGCCATCTGTGATATTACCAAAACCCAGGGAACCTATACTCATTACCGTAGCAGCAATCCCCAGGTGATACATGCCTGAAAAGGTTAAAACGACCGTTAAAGGAACGGAGAAAGCAATAAGAAGTGATACCCGCCAATTTCCTACCGTTAAAGTAAGAACTATTATTATCAGGATGATACCGAAAATGACGTTGCTAATAACTGTATGAATAACATCGTTGACAAGGCCAGCCCGATCATAAAACGGTATGATATCCACACCTTTTGGCAGGTTTTGCCTGATCTCTTCAACCTTCTGTTTTATTCTTTCTACAACAGTCCGACTATTCTCACCCTTAAGCATCATAGCAATACCCGTAACTACCTCCCCTTTAGCATCCTTGGTAACTGCGCCATAGCGTACCTCCGGTCCCACCGCCACATTTGCGAGATTTTTTATATAAATAGGGGTACCCTCCTTTGTGGCGTGGACAACGATATTTTCAATATCATCTATTGAATTAATAAGACCGATTCCCCTGATGAGGTATTGCTCAGATGCATGCTCTATGTATTGCCCACCTGCATTGGCATTGTTGGCAGCAAGGGCTTCAAAGACCTGGCGAAGGGTAATATCGTAAGTAATAAGCTTTTTGGGATCCACCAGCACCTGGTATTGTTTTACAAAACCGCCAAAGCTGTTGACCTCAATAATCCCTGGTGTGGTAAGCAACCTGGGTCTGATCAGCCAATCCTGAATAGTCCTGAGTTCCATGGCGTCTTTATCTTCACCAGTAACCACGTACTGATAGATCTCACCAAGTCCTGTGCTAATCGGCCCCATGATCGGTTGAGCATTTAAGACCTGCGGGAGCTGTTCCTTTGCTGTTTGTAAACGCTCCAGCACTAATTGACGGGCAAAATAGATGTTTACGTGGTCATCAAATATCACCGTAACCTGAGAAAGCCCTGTCTTTGAAAGGGAACGTACCTCCACAACATTGGGTAAACTGCTCATAGAGAACTCAATAGGAAATGTGATAAGTTTTTCCGCTTCAACAGGGCCGAGTCCCGGCACCTCGGTATTGATCTGTACTTGATTTGTTGTAACATCGGGGACGGCATCAATAGGCAAGCGTACAATGTAGTATAAACCCATTCCTATAATGACACATATCACAACAATAACCAGGAATCCTTGTTTTAATCCATATTCTATAAGTCTGTTGATCATAAGATTAGTCGGAGCACCCCTCCCCAAACTTTTCCTTCATGAGTTCAGACTTGAGTAAGAAACCACCTTTGACAACTACACGTTCATTCCTGTTTAGGCCACTGATGACCTTTACATAGCCATCTACTTGTGTACCAATGGTCACGTCCCGTCTTAAGAAGTATCCCTCCTTAATTGGCACAAAGACGAAGTGTTTTTGTCCATCTGTCTGAACGGTTTCCTCGGGTACAACAGGTGAATCACTTCCTGTTTCTACCAGGAGCAGTACCTTGGCAAACATACCCGGTTTCAATTTTTCATGGCGATTGTCGACCTCTGCCCGAACCTTCACGGTCCGTGTCTTTTCATCAACGGTAGCTCCAATATACGTAACGAGTCCCTCAAATTGCTCTTCTGGGTAAGAGGCAACAGATATCATTACTTTATTTCCTCTAATAACCTTTGGGATATCTTTTTCGTAAACATCAAACCATACCCACAGTTGTGTTAAGTCAGAGACGGTAAAGAGGGGAGCAAAGGCGTCCTTAAGCCCGCCAACGGCTATATTTTTTTCAATTACCGTACCATCGAAGGGGGCTGAAATGGCAAATAACGACAACACCTTGCCGTCTTTTATGTTTTGAATGTCAGTCTCCTGCTGACCCATGAGTTTTAACTTTTCTTTTAGTGTTTTCAATTCTATCCGTGCCTGTTCATAGGCGGTCTTGGCTTCCAGGAATTGTTTTTTGGGACATATGTTTTGGGAATAAAGGGACTTTTCCCTCGAATAATTCTTTTTTGCCATTCTCAACATTGCCATCGCTTTCATATAATTTGCCCTGGCCTCTCCCAATTCTATACTGTCCAATAAAGCCAATTTCTGTCCCTTTTTTACATGATCACCCCAGTCCGCAAATACCTCTTTGGTAACCCCGGCTATCCTTGGGGCAACGATAACAAAACGGTCACGGTTTGGTCCCACCTCACCTGTTGCCTTATGAGTTACATCTATGTCAAACAACTCGACATTTTTTATGGTAATAATCTCCCCTAGTATCGACTTATCGACCTTGACGGCCCCAACCTCATGGCGGCATCCGTCACATTCGATAATGGGGACATTGTGTTCACATTGTTTCTTTAAGAGTTCTTCATAATTATTGGTTTTAATAGTAGGGTTACACAAGGAGCATTCGCTTTCTAAAACACCGTGTTCTTGGCACATTTCACCTGAAAGTGCCTTTGATTCGTCCTTTTGAATCTTTTGCTCACTGTCATTCTGAGTGGAGCGAAGAATCCCACCTTTAGAGGTTTCTTCGTTGCTAGCGCCCTTCGTAATGACATTTTCATCGCCCTTGGTGCATTGTGAACCCTGACAACCCTCGTGTTTTTCGTTTGCAAAAATATTTTCCGTTGGAAAGATTCCAATGAATAAAAGAATAATCATGAAACTGATCATTCGGGTTTTACATGATTGTAAACAAATCATACGTTTCTTTTTCCCTCTTAAGTAATTGAGTTGTATAGGAATTTCAATCTTGTAAGATTCCCCTCTAGAAAGAGGGGATGCAGGGGTGTGTAAATCGGACGGAACACACCCCCGGCCCCTCTTTTTAGAGGGGAGCTTAAAAACTGCTGCCAGAGGCAGCCTAATTTAAAATATCTTTTTATCACCCTCATTGCTCCCTTATTTTCGTCACGGCGAGTCTTTCGATATCTGCAATGAACAGGTTTAAATTTTTTAGGGATTCTATATATGAAATTCTCGTTTCTGCCCACGTCCTCTGGGCATCCAGGAGGTCTATATAATCAAACTCACCTTCTTTGTATCCCCTTGTAATTAACTTAAGGGATTCTTCCGCCTTTGGTAGAATCTTATCCCTATATTCAATGACACGCTTCCGTTCCACGTTGTATGAGTTGAAATTCTTTTTTAACTGAAATAGCAGCTCATTGTAAACAGACAGGTTCTCGCTTTTTGCCTTCCTTGAAAGGGCCTTACCCTTTTGTATATTGCCCTGGTTACGATTAAAAAAGGGGGCTGGTATTTCAATGCCCATTTGAACGGTGTCCTCGTTTTCCAGTGTAAGCCGTTTATAGCCTGCCGATACGTTGATGTCGGGTATAGCCTGTCTTTTTTCCAGCGTCAATTGTGTTTCTGCTATTTCTATATTCTTCTTTGATGCCTTCAGGAATGGTTGATTACTCTTCATATTTAATTCAAGTTCATGAAGCGATAGTTCTCCAGGTTTCGTTAAGAGCTTTCCCATCACGCCATCGACGGTTTCCTCCGGGATGCCCATCACCGTCTGTAACTCTTTGATAGAATTTTGGAGGTTTCCTTCGGCATTGGAAACGAGATTTCTTGCCTTTGACAATTCCACCTCTGCCCTTAGGACGTTTGTAATAGCCACTTCGCCCGCATCAAACCGTGCCTTCTCACTCTCATAAATACCTTTTGCAATTTCTTGTACTTTCTTTGCAATGGCGTAACCTTCCTGGTCAGCTACAACTTTATAAAATGCCTTCTTTGTGTCAGCTATAACAGCCAGTAAAACTGCATCTCTTTCGAATTCGTCTTTTTCTTTTGATTTCTCACTTACCTTGATTCCCAGTCCCCTTTTGCCACCGGTAATAATTGGCTGAGTTATACCAACAAGGTTTTGACTCTGATTCAATCCAAGTTCATTACTCGGAATTTCTTCTGCCAAAAGTTCTAAGACGGGATTAGGATACAGTTTTGACTGTCGTAATGAGCCAATGGCTGCATCTATCTGATCCCTTGTCGACTGCAATTGCGGGTTTTTTTCAATGGCTGTATTAAGGGCTTCTTCGAGTGAAATTTTCTTGTTTACGGGTTGATTATTCTTGTCCACAGCTTTGATTGGAGAATCTTTCCCGAAAACTATTACCTGAAAACATGATAAATAAACAAATAGAAAAACTATCGAGATACGAAATAGAAATTTATATTTTTGAAATGGGAATTTAAAATTAAAATACGTGTACATAAACAACACCTTTCACAAAAAAAATAAAGCACAAGGGAGAAACACTGTAATTTCGTAACAGTTCAGCGCACCGCAGTCGTCATGCCAAGATCGCAGAGGTTGTTAAAGAATAGACAGAGAAATTATGCAGTTTTTCTCTGCGTTCTCCGCGCCATTTGCGGTGAACTATTATGTAATTTCAATAGTCAAAAGATTTCTTGATACTCTCGAAATGACAGTTTTGTTAGTTTTTTCCCAAACACTAATTGTAATTACTCAAAATTGTGTTGAATCAAAACAAATACGTATATCAATGCAACTTTACCCACCCCTAAATCCCCTCCCAAGTGGGGACTTCTCTATTCCCCTCTTGGGAGGGGTTAGGGGTGGGTACTGTAAAACGTATTCACACAACATAATTTTGAGTAATTACCACTAATTAATGCTTACTCAGATTCTTTCCGTGGGAAACTAACTGCGGAATGTGTTATGCGGTCAAGCGCGGTGGATGATAGATGATAGTCTGGAAGATGTTTTTGAAATGATTAAAAGGCTGTGTTTTAAACCGACTGGAGGTATTAGTGAAAGTGAATGAAGATTTTTGAAATACATGCAGGACTAAATTGTGGGCACAGAGTACACAACAAGTTGGGCAACATGGGTCATCCGTTGGAATGGAGGAACAATCATCACTCTTGGATAAAACAGCAGATTCCTTCGCAACGCAATGTGATAAATCCTTTTCTACACAGCCTAATACTAAACAATCGCCTGGTAATATGCACAGGAGAAACCATATTACCAGGATACTTTTCAGGCATTCTTTTAAGAACTTGGTTTTGAGCATGTTTTATAAATTGAACGGGTCTTTTTAATTAGGCTGCCTTTGGCAGCACCTTTTAAGCTCCCC
>JAUSDH010000100.1 GCA_030650655.1 Candidatus Brocadiaceae bacterium | reverse complement strand
GGAAAGCAGGATGCTGTCCCATACATTCTGGAAATATTGTACCTTTACTCCCAATTCCCTGGCGATGGCATCAACAAGTTCTACTTCAAAACCGATGAGTCGGGAGGGATTTTTTGGATCATGAAATACGTACGGGGCTCCACCCTCTGCATCGAATCCCCAGGTTAATACTCCAGAACTTTTTATCTTTTCGAGCGTATTTTGATTTGCGAATGAATTATTTGTGGAAAAATATAGTACAGAAAGACAGATGTGTAGTATCAAAATGATTCGTGTGATAAAAAGCCTATAGTTCATAATAATATTTTGTATGAGTTATTTGTACGATATAGCTACGATAAAATTAATTCCGTCAATTATGATGCGGTTAAAGATTTGATTTCTGATTTGTCCAATGCCTGTGCTACAGGATATTAACGGGAAACAAACTATTTCTCCAACCCATACGTCCATGCAAGAATACTCCCATCCATATACTTCACATTACTAATTCCTGCATTTTTTAAGATGCGATAGGCTTGCGCGGCACGCAGCCCGGCGCGGCAGTATGTGATAATTTCTTTTGATTTATTAAGTTCATGAACACGTGATGCCAGTTTATCCAATGGAATGTGTTGGCTTCCCTTAATGTGCCCGCTCTGGTATTCCATTTCTGTCCTTACATCGAGTAATATAAAATCCTCGCCCCGGTCACGCTTTTCAGCAACTCTCTGTGGCAGGACACCGACCGTTTTCCCCGATAATTTGTTGCCCAGGACGTTAGCAGCGACAATAACAGCATCCATGGACATGGCATAGGGCGGTGCATAGGCCAGATCGAGTTTAGAAACTTGGTCAACCGTTGCGCCAAAGGTCAGTGCCGTTGCAATAATATCGATGCGTTTATCGACCACACCCGTTCCCACAATCTCTGCACCCAGGAGTTTTCTCGTTGGTACATCGGCAATAAGTTTAATAATAATGTCCTTTGCACCGGGATAATAATGGGCGACATCAGATGCAGGGACGATAGTAGATTCTATTTTAAACCCCTCTTTAATAGCTTCCCGTTCAGAAAGTCCGGCTTTTCCAATGTTCATATCGAATACTTTTACGATTAATGTCCCCAAAACACCTTTAAAGGTGTCGATGCCGCCAGTGGCGTTAATAGCGGCAACGCGTCCCATCTTGGCAGCAGTAGAACCCAGTGCAATCCATGCTGGTTTTCCCGTTACTAAGTGTATACTTTCTGCACAATCGCCAACGGCATATATATCAGGAATATTTGTCTCCATCCGGTCATTGACCTTTATCGCGCGAGTAGCGCCAATCTCTATGCCGGCGTCCTGTGCTAATTTTGTATTGGGCTTGATTCCGATAGAGAGAATCACCATGTCGGCTGGTAATTGTCGTTTGCCGGTTATAACTTTGGTAACGTAACTACCGCCCTCTCCTTCGAAAGATTTTACACCGTCAGAGGTGACAACCTCAACGCCCTTTTCTGACAGGTGATTTTGGACAATTTGGGCCATATCTTTATCCAATGGGGGTAAGATTTGGTCGAGAAGCTCAACAACTGTTACCTTGATACCCCTCAAAACAAGATTTTCTGCCATTTCTAAACCAATAAGCCCGCCGCCAACAATCACGGCATTTGTAACCTTCCCGCTATCCACAAATGACTTAATTTTTACAGCATCGTTAATAGTTCTCAGGGTGAAGATATTACCTAAAGAAATTCCGGGTAGTGGAGGAATAATGGGCTGTGCCCCTGTGGCAATAATAAGCTTGTCATAATTGAAGGCCAGGTCTTGCCCATTTTCAAGGTTCTTGACCTTGACCTGTTTTGATTTGGTGTCTATGGCAGTGGCTTGGTGCCGGGTAAGAACATCGATATTATGCATACTTTTAAAATAAGGAGGTTCCCTGACAAGGAGTTTTTTAGAATCCTTGATGATGTCTCCGATAAAATAAGGCATGCCACAACCTGCATATGAAATATATTCTTCATCTGTCACCACAGTAATCTTCATGGTGGGCGACTCACGCCGTGCCTTGGCAGCCGCCTTCATACCTGCTGCAACACCACCTATAATTACAAGATGTTTACTCTCATATACCATAATAGGTACCTTATATTATAAATATGGTAAGAGTTCAGCCCACCGCAAAGGCGTAAAGGACGCCCTCCCCCACGTGTCCCCCTCCAGAAGGGGAGAAAGGGGGTGGAATGAGAAAATACTTCACAGAAAGAGTATCTTCTATAACAAGATCATAAAGTTTTCAGAAATTTTTAGCATTTACTTTCTAAAAAATACTACCTTTGCACTCTTTGCTTTGCGGTGAACTATTAATAAATATGTAAAAGCGGATTTATCTTATCAATAAAATATAAATAAACAAGTGCGAAATATTTGCATTTAATTATTCTTGACAATTTGCCTGGTAAGACTAAAATACTGTTTAATTTGCGCATTATCTTAAGGCATTAGAGGATAAGAACATGAAAAACCAGTCTCTGCGTGCAGCTTTGTTTCCTATTAAATCGGTTTGCAGCGTAATAACCTTTTCGGCCTTTGTTCTTATTATTACCTGCTGCGGATGTGGCAAGGAAGAAGAGACTGAAAAAGCTGTGGAATTTAAGGAACTTATTTCAACCACCGCTGTAAGCCAGCCACCAAAGGCCGCTGAGGAAGTACCCCCAATTGAGGCTAAACAGGCCGAACCTGCAGCACCTGCTCAACCAATACAACAAGGACAACCAGCACAATCAGTTCAACCAGAGGTCGTTAAGCCAATTACTGCGCAAGACCTTTATAATAAGGGTGTAGAATGTTTAAACCAGGGACAGTTAGAAGACGCCGTTGAAGCGTTTAACAGGGCAACAGACATGGATTCCTTAATGGTAGATGCCTATAAAAAGAAGGCCATTGCCTGCAGTAAACTTGGCATAATGAATGAGGCGATTATTTCCTTTAAAAAGGTAGTTGAATTGAATCCAAACGATGCTGAGTCGTACTTTAGCCTCGGGACTTTTTATGTTAAGAGGCGACTGACTGACGACGCTATCTGGGCATTTGAAAGATACGTGTCATTGAATCCAAACAACGCCAGAGTTTATTATAATCTGGGTTGTCTTTATGGTGAAAGGAAACTAGCTGATAAGGCAATAGGAGCATATCAACAGGCATTAAAAATCAATCCAAATTATGCAGATGCGTCATATAATCTTGGTGTTGCATACAATGAAAAAGGGATGTTTGATGAGGCTATCGAAATATTTAAGAAAATTATAACCTCGAATCCTGAAAACCACGATGCTCGGTATAATCTTGCCTTTGCCTACAGCCAGAAAGGGCTATATACCGAAGCCGCCGCCATGTGTGAAAAACTTTTGGAGTTAAACCCCGGCAATGCAAGCGCGCATCTGCTGCTGGGTGATACCTACAGCAAGCTTGGTAAAACGAAAGAGGCACAGGAAGAGTACGAAACATATAAAAAATTAATATTTATTAAATGAGTCAAGTTTTTATGTGTAACAACAGAAGACACAGAATGCACAAATTATTGGTATCTTTTTTCGTATCTGTTCACCCCCTCCCCTAACCCCTCCCACCAGGGGCGGGGGAAACCTGTCCTCGACTCAGATCGGGGAAACGTTTCCTCCCCCTCGATGGGGGAGGTCAGGTGGGGGTGCTGAGTTGTTATCTTTTTTCTGTGTAATCTGTGAATCTGTGGTTTCCATTTTTTTTCGGTATGAGGCTTAGCCTCGCCAGGAATACAACCGTGAGAAAGCTATTTATAGTTTTATATTT
>JAUSDH010000096.1 GCA_030650655.1 Candidatus Brocadiaceae bacterium | reverse complement strand
ATATCTTCCTTACCATACTAAGGAAATTTCGTATTCTCCCTTACAAGTCTATCAGAACGAAGATTATCCTCTCTTCAATCCTGCTTGCCGTATTCCCTATTTTTATCATGACGGTATTCATTTATCCCACTGAAAAAAAGGCGTTACAGGACGCACTGATACAAAACCTCGAAGGTGTTGGGCACAAGCAGACGGAACTCATTTTGCGATGGATCGAAGAGAGAAAGGCAGATGCCAGGATTATCGCTGAAAATCCTAATGTCCCCGGCGTAATCTATAAATCCGAGGGGAGTGAAAATTTTTATAGATTGCGGCACCACTTAAATACCCTCAGAGAGGCGTATGGTTATAAGGAAATATTCATCTGCGACCGTCATGGAGATTTAAAGATTACAACCTCGACTGGAACGGTAATTACCAATGTTGCAGGGTTTGAATTTTTTCAGAAGGCTGTCAATGGCATAACCTTCGTTTCAACAATTGCACCTTCTGTAATCCCGCTGGAAAATGAATATGGAAAACTCGAACTGGGACTGCCAACCCTCTATATTTCCACTCCTGTTATCTACGAGCATAAGGTTATCGGTATGGTATGTCTGAGGGTTGATGTAATGGAAATCAGTAAACTCATGAGAAGTGTCCGTTTAGGGGAAACAGGTGAAACATATTTAATCAATAAAGATGGGTTTATGATTTCTGAGTCCAAGTATTTAAAAGACCTTAAAGATCTTGGCCTTGTCCAACAACGAACAACACTTGAACTCCAGGTAATAAATCCAAAAACAGGACAGCTCACAAAGGGCGCTGAAGAATGTATAAAAGGGAAAAAAGGACACGATGGCGAAGGGTATATAGATTATCGCGGTACCCAGGTATTGGGTTTTTGGCAATGGATACCAGAACTCGATTGGGGTGTTATTGCCGAAATTGATGTGAAAGAAGGTTACGGTCCGGTCAAAAGACTACACACAATAGTTGCTCCGATCATATTCCTGCTGACTATTGCAGTCATCTCTTCTGCCTTTTTCTTTGGGAAAAAAATGTCAGACCCTATCTTATATCTTACGGAGATAACAAAAAGCATTTCTGAAGGTGATTATAGCAAACGTATTAAAATCACCTCCCACGACGAGATCGGAGAACTTTCTCATTCCTTCAATAAAATGGCAAGTTTTCTGGAAGAAAAAACACAGATACTCAAGAACTATACAACCAACCTGGAGAGGACGGTGGAGGAAAGGACAAAAGATCTGGTTCGTATGAATCAAGAACTGGAAAAACAAAGTAGCAATCTGGAAAAGGCATATAAAGAATTATTTACCCTTGATCAGATGAAGGACAAAATGATACGGGATGTATCTCATGAGCTTAAATCACCAGTTGCACAGGTACAAATGGCAATCGATCTCTGGTCTAAGGAGGTAAAGAAAGAGCATATAGACCGTTCGAAAGAAGAAAAATTCAGCAAGATAATTAACGATAGTTTACAAAGATTACGAAAGACCATTGGGAGTATACTTGATCTCTCTGTTTTGGAATCAGGCAGATTGGTGTTTAGGAAGGAGCCCATCCATATGGACGTGCTCGTTTTACAGACAGTTACAGGGATGAGACTTTTAGCTGAAAAGAAGGGACTGGCTTTAATTAACCACGTAAATCAAGGATTGCCGGCAGTGATTGGTGACAAGGAAGAAATTCAGCGTGTAATTACCAACCTCATAGACAATGCCATAAAATATACCGAAAAAGGAGAAATACACGTTTTCCTGGAACAAAAGGATGCCTGCATAGAATTCGCCGTAAAAGATACAGGGAGTGGTATCGGGTTACCGAAAGAACAATTCGGAAAACTATTCGAAAGATTCTTTCAGGAACGTCCGAAGGTGGATGGCGCAGGGGTAGGCCTGGCGATATGCAAAAATATTATCGAAGTTCACAAAGGACATTTATGGGCGGAAAGTGAAGGCCGCGGAAGGGGCTCCACATTTAAATTTACCTTACCAGTTGCTTAAGAAGGTACTTCGTAAACTATAAAACAAAAGGAGTCTATACTTTGAGTAAAAAAATACTCATCATAGAAGACGAAGACGAGTTTTTCTTTTTTTACACGATGATGTTCGAAGGTACTGATTATATCGTCAACCGCGCCCTCGATGGAAAACAGGCATTTGGAAAAATAAAGGAAGACAAACCCGACCTCATCATTCTTGACTTGTTACTCGACGAAATGACCGGTGATGCCTTTCTTAAGCAATTGAAATCAGATCCGTCGTATGCCAGCATTCCCATCATTATTGCAAGCAGTTTTTCACCTCGTTCGTATAAAACGATATTTGAAATAGACCCCGCTTTGATCTTCCTGGAAAAACCGTTTACTCAAGAAAAATTACTTGCCTCAATTAAAGCCAGGTTAGGATAGCCCATGAACCGTTCTCTATTAATAACTGGACTTCTCCTCATGTTCCTGTTAACCCTTGCAGGTTGCCATTCCGCGCAGTACACAGGATTTATTAACAAAACGGATACAAATCAATTAGAAACATCATTGATAAACGATATCCAGGATAGACGAATTGACATGCCATTTGATCAGGCTTGCCTTGTTGCATCCGGTGTAGACACTGATAAAAAGATGAAATCGTATCTGACAAAGATCGATGCCCTCATCTCCCGAATCAGTCGGGAAGCATACGTCAGTAATACAACAGACCCATTAACTAAGGCACAGTTCATATTCGACTGGTTACAAAGAAACGCTCATGAAGGGACATACAATGATTGTTATGATATCAGAGATACGCTTAATCTCAAGGTAGGAAACTGCCTTTCATATGCAATTCGATACACCATTATTTGCAGATACTTTGGCATAGACATAAAAAATATCTTTGTTCCCGGCCATATTTATAATATGCTCATAGTTAAAGAACAGAAACACTACTTTGAACATACCCATAGCGATGGGATTGTAAAAAAAGTAGACAGGGACAACCCGCAAAAGAAGATTATGACCGATTTGGAACTTATTGCGGAGATATTTTTATATAAGGCACGCAATGCAAATAATGAGATGAAGTATGAAAAATCAATGAAATACTGTCAACAGGCATTGATGTGTAATCCATGTGATAACCGCCCTGTTATCTTACACCTGGATAATTACATTGCAAAGAAACGCTATGAAGAGGCATTTCGATACCTGAGTGATTATCTCTCCCATCATCCCGATGACAAAAAAACCTTTAAAAATACCTATACCCTCTTGCAAAGATTATGTAAAAAAGGAGATAATAGACTTTAAATAATTAGGCCTTCGGCGACTATTTCTATTTGCATGTAGGAGTAATTCATGAATTACCCCTACCAGACTCGTCCTCGTGTAAACGGGGATTGATATTCCAGAACATGAATATATCATGAACAGGCTTAGACAGGATTAACTGGATAGTATAGGAATTTTCATTTTATTTAAGCAGGTTTTGGGGTGGCATGGATTATTCCCCTCTTGGGAGGGGACTCCACAATTCCCCTCTTGGGAGGGGTTAGGGGTGGGTACCTTTCCCCGTTTTCACGAGGACAAGGGTCGTGAAATCTCAGTGAACCCCGTTAGAAAGTTTGGAAGAGGCTTCAAACCCCTCCCACACTGTATTTTCTCAAAACTCCGCCCTTTCGGACGGAGACTCCTTTCTAACGGGGTGAATATTTCACGAATTACCGCCTTACCCACCCCTAAATCCCCTCCCAAGAGGGGACTTTCTAACTTGATTTACATTTTGTCCCGGTATTTAGTACATCCTGTTTTATCCTGTAAGTCCTGTCAAAAAAGAAAATTTGTAAACATCATGGAGGAATGACTATGTCTACTTATAAATTTGTGGCAAAAGATTTAATGACGGAAAAGGTGGTCTGTGTCCATCCGGATACACCAATCCTTACACTCATAAAAATCCTGATCAAAAACCATATTAATGGTGCACCCGTCGTGGATAAGGATGGAAAACTCGTTGGAGTAGTTTCAAAGACTGATATTGTTGAATACGATGAGAAAACAAGCAAAAAACGAGGTCTTAGCAATAAAAAATCATTTTATAGCGACACCAATGGAAAACAAAAAAAGGCATTCGATAAAATATCAAAGGCAAAAGGTTTTGGGAAAACAGTGGTAAAAGATATCATGACTTCCCATGTTATCACTGCACAGGCCGATGATACGATAGACCGCCTTGCAAAGATAATGTATGATAAAAAAATCCATAGGGTCATTATACAGGACAAGGGACAAGTTCTTGGCGTTGTGAGTACCCTCGATATCCTCAACGCCGTAAGTACCATGGGTTACGGCAGCAGCGCCTTCGTTACCGAAGAGGCAATCCTGGACTTACAGGAACGACTGGAAACAGCAGAAAAGTCCATCCAATCCTTACGTGATATTTTAAGTAAAATTCGTGGCGAAAAATGAATTAGGCCTTCTGCGGCTTTTTCAATGTAGCGCGAACTTCAGTTCGCTTACATCCTACGCGAACTAAAGTTAGCACTTCAACTTCAGCTTAGAAATTTCTGTACATTAAATTAAAAGAATGTAAACTATCCTTTTATTTTGGCATTATTTTTAACCATTCGTCCATGGTAAG
>JAUSDH010000095.1 GCA_030650655.1 Candidatus Brocadiaceae bacterium | reverse complement strand
AAAAATATTTGGGCGGTCAGTTAGTCGGTACGGAGTTGATTGAGAACTATCCTGGATTCCCGGAGGTCATTGGTGGCGTAGAATTGACGCAACGAATGGAGGCACAGGCCAAACGGTTTGGTGCAGAGATACGGTACGAAGAAGTCTCGAAATTAGATTTAGAAAATGGCTTAAAGGTTATAACGACTGATACCGATAAATATGCAAGCCATATAGTTATTCTGGCATCTGGCGCAGACCCGAAAAAATTAGGAGTACCTGGCGAAGAGGAATTTTACGGTAAGGGACTTAGTTATTGTGCAACCTGCGATGGCGCTTTCTATAGGGGTAAAAACGTCGTTGTAGCCGGTGGAGGTGATTCTGCTATAACCGAGGGTATTTTCCTGACCAAATATGCCCAAACCGTACAAATAATACACAGAAGGGATGAATTTAGAGCGACAAAAATTTATCTGGATGACGCCTTTTCAAACCCCAAGATAAAAATAATACTGAACACGGTAATCGAAAGTATCCATGGGAAAGAAAAGGTAGAGGGCGTAGTTACCCAGAACTTGGTAACGAAGGAAAAGAAGGATATCCCCTGCGAAGGGGTATTCATTTTCATCGGGAGTACCCCGAATACCGGTTTTTTAGGCAATTTGTTATGTGTTGATGCCGGCTGCCATATTGAGACAAACATACATATGGAAACGGCGATTGAAGGATTGTATGCCGTTGGCGACATTCGGAAAAATTCATACCGGCAAATTGCAACTGCAATAGGGGAGGGAGTCACAGCAGCCATTGCAGCCGAACACAAATTGGCTGAATTAAAAGCATCGGGTAAATTGAAGAAATAAATTTTACATATTGAAAAAGGAGGGAGGCATGGCAACGATGGATGTGAAAGAAATTATTAAACAAGCTGCACAGCAGGAAGAGAAGGCTTACAAATTTTATACGGATGCGTTAAAATTTGTGAAAGACCCAGCGTCACAGTTATGGCTAAAGGAACTTGCCGCTGAAGAGTTAAAACATAAGGAGATGTTACAAAAATTTGATGCCTCTAAAATTAAACAATTCAAGCCTGCTAAAATTCAAGACCTTCATATTACTGAATATCTGGTCGATAAAGACATCCACGAAATCAAGGACTTTCAGGATGTGCTGATCGTAGCCATGAAGAAAGAGCAGAAATCCTATAACTTCTATGTAAGTATGGCTAAGTCCTCTGATAATCCTGATATGAAAAACTTATGTAAAACTTTAGCCCAGGAAGAACTAAAACACAAACACAAGCTTGAACTGTATTACGATGATAATGTATATCTATGGGACTAAAAATCGGCTGTGCATGTGTGGTGCCTTTTTTCTATCAAAATAGCCATCTACGTTTTGAAAGAAGCACGATAAGGGTCTCTCGTCCGATATGATACATTCCAGTATGTTAAAAGTTTAGCTGGTAAGCCGGAGTCACTGCTCTCCGGTCTACCAGCTAAGTTTACCCCTCCTTCTCATGGCTTGATATGCCGAAAACGGTTCAGGTCCTTTTCTCTTATTAGCAATTCATCAGATTTGCGATAAACTATGCTTATCAAAGAATTAATACTTAAATCAGATGACAGGGTGCTTGTTCTCGGAAGTACTGGCTTTATTGGAAGCAGGCTGAGACCAGAACTTTCCCAAAGAAACATCAAGTTGAGGCTGTTTGTGCGCAATCCGTCTAAAGTCTCTGCCCCTTATCCGGAAAAATGCGGATATTGAGGTTGTGAGCGGTGACCTTGTCAAGGGCGATGGTTTAAGAGATGCCCTTCATGGTATTCACTCTGCTTACTATCTCGTCCACTCTCTGGGTGGAAAGGGTATCTTCAAAAATACTGAATTTGCCGAAATGGATAAACGTGCTGCAAAAAACTTTATTGCTGCGGCAGATGCTGAAGGACTGAAAAGGGTTCTTTATCTCGGTGGCCTCGGAGAGATGGGAACAAATCTCTCGGAACACTTAAAAAGCAGGGCAGAGGTTGCAGAAATACTCTCTTCTGGAAAGCCATCTCCTACTGTTCTCCGCGCAGCCGTCATCATAGGGGGCAGGCGGTGCATCCTTTGAGATGCTGAGATATCTCGTGGAGCGGCTGTCCATTATGCTATGTCCAAAGTGGATAGATACAAGGATTCAACCCATTGCAGTGCGGGATGTCTTGGCTTATCTTGTGGGATGCCTTTAAATCCGGAAACTGCGGGAAAAAGATTTGATATCGGAGGACCAGAGATTCTAACCTACCGTGAGATGATGGATCAGTATGCGGATGCAAGGGGAATTACCCGAAGGATCATATTCCGCGTGCCTGTTTTAACACCTCTCCTTGCTGCCTACTGGGTGGATTTGGTAACTCCTGTATCATCGGGTATTGCACATCCTCTTATTGAAGGGTTGAAAAACGAGGTTGTCTGTCTCGATCACAGTATCGATCAGTTTGTTCCCATAGTGAAAACCCCATTCAAAGAAGCGGTAAAGATTGCTGTTTCTGAAGAAAAGGAGGGACCAGGAATCACCGGTTTTTAATGATAATTGAAGATATATTCCCTTCAGAGACCGAAATACTCACGATGGATGAAAAGATTAAAGTTGGGATAAGTTCCTGTCTGCTTGGAGAAAAAGTTCGTTATGACGCAGGCCACAAGCTGGACAGGTTCACAACCGATACCCTTGGACGGTATTTTGAGTGGGTACCTGTTTGCCCTGAATTTGAATATGGTCTACCCGTACCGAGAGAGGCGCTGCGCCTCATAGGAACTCCAGAAGCCCCGCGTCTTGTAACTATCAAGACAGGCATTGACCATACAGAGGGGATGTTGCGGTGGGCAAAGAAAAAATTAGCAGAACTTGAGCAGGAGAACCTCTGCGGTTTTATCTTTAAGAGCAAATCTCCCAGTTCTGGTATTGGCGGTGTGAAGGTCTATACTCCTTCGGGAATGCCGAGCCGAAAAGGAGTTGGCATATTCGGTAGGGCATTTATAAATCATTTCCCACATCTTCCCGTTGAAGATGATGGCCATCTTCACAACCCAAGCTTGCGGGAAAACTTTATCGAGAGTGTATTTGTCTTCAAACGATGGCAGGAATTCAAGAAGAAAGGTGGGTTCGGAGCTGATCTGATAGGTTTTCATACCGACCATAAACTTCAGATTCTTGCCCATAGTCCCAGGCATTACACAATCCTTGGGCGTCTGGTGGCAAAAGCAAAAAAGTCAAGACAGGGAGAAATCCTCTCAGAATATATCATGACATTAATGAGTGGTATTCACCTGATTGCAACGGTGAAAAGAAACACCAACGGTTTGCTACATATCATAGGGTATTTTAAAAAGCACGCATCATCTGACGAAAAAGAAGAATTGCTTGAAGTTATAGACAATTACCGCAAAGGAATTATCCCTCTTATCGTTCCCATAACGCTCATCAAACATTATGTCAGAAAGTTCGATGTGTCGTATTTAAAAAGGCAATACTACCTGAATCCCCACCCTTTAGAACTCATGCTAAGGAACCATGGATAAAGAGTGAAGGTGGTCGCATCTGGCCGAGAATGCAAGTTTATACGGCAGTAAAAAGGGCATATTTTGTAAAAAAGGTACGATACGTTATCTTTTTATAATTAAACTTTGGGGTGAGTAGTTTCTTGAAATTGTTTAGATTATAATGTATATTAAAGACGCTTTTTACTACATATAAAGAGGAAATTTAATATGCTACCTGTAGAACCATCGATTATATCCTTTCTTATTTCCGATATGGTTATTCAAGAGAAGGGGACAAATAAATGGAGTGCTATAGGAATATTTGATAAAATTATAGCAACACAATTTCCTTTTGTGCAGCCTAGATTAGCTCTTTACATTCGTCTTTCAGATGCTGAAGGAGATTACGATATTCGCATTGAGTTTTGTGATGATAGCGATTGTATACTTGCTATTTTTGAGGGGATAAGATTGTCAATTCCTTCTCGGTTACATAATCCTGATCTAGGAATTACAACATTAAATTTGCCTATTCAAAAACCAGGAAAATTCTATTTTAAGCTGTATTTTAATGGGAAATTTGCTAAAGACTTTCCGCTAATTGTTGAAGAGTATCGTAAAAGATAAGGGAAAGGATATAAATTATGTTGAGTAAAATTGATGATGATATAACTTTAATCGATCCCCAAAAGGAGTTAGATAAAGGCGTTGAAAAAGCAGAAGTATATCAACCTATATTATTAGAAGCGCAATGGCAAACTCCTGGATTATACCTTGCTCAAAAAGTAGCAAGGAATCCTTTGGTTCGTTTCGTTGGTGAGAATCTGCAAACTGACATTATACAAGTTGTCATTATTGTAGAGGACGATCCAGAGGATTTGGTAGATAGTATTTTTTCTGCTGAACAAGAGATGTACAATAAATTTAATAAGTTAAGATTTGATGTAAGATTAAGGGTTATTCCGGTGAAAGAAAGCATTGAGATTATAAAGAAATCTACGATAAGAAATTATGATAGGGACATATTTAAACCTAAATTATAATGGAAGACGTAAACAGATATTTTAATTTAATAAAACACAACCTAAACCTTTTAGATTTATTAACCGGAGATCGACCAAAACATCTCAAAGATGAAGATTTTTCAGATTGGCAAGTAACGGTAATATTTTATATATCCTGCATTTATATGAAGACTGTATGCAGTTTATTTGATATCGACATACAAGATCACTATACCTTGCACAGTATAATTAATACAAGGACAGACCTTTCCTTATATCCGATATCAAAAGATTACAGGCATATTGAAGAGGCATCAAGGGACGCACGTTATGAAGGTAGGAAATTTGATAAAGACTATCTTATCAAAAGAATTTTAGAGAAATATAATAAGGTTCGAGATTGTGCAATATCTATTATCAGGCAAAAAGGTATTAACAATGTTGTTCATGCAGATATCAAACCTTTTTTAGAGAGATTAAATAAATGAAATATTTCATTTATTCTTTTTAGGCATTCAAAATTTACATAGCAAAGACACGGTTTTCTGGAATCTCTTTCTAAAGTTTCCATTTCTTCATGCCATTCATCATACATCACTTAATAATTGAACAATGAGGTGACCTTGTTAATTTTTTTGGCTACCTGGCTTTGGTTTTTTAACGTGATGGAACTCTCACCTGTTATAAGATGCTATCATTAGTTGGGCACGATAAGTTTTAAGATGCAACCACAACAAACCTCCGAAAAAAAAGAGTCGGCTTCCCAAGGCTCTTGTATTTATCAGGGAGTCTGATTTGTTTTCCTATTAAGGAAAAAAATCTCCATTATTTTACTCCATCTAATTTTTCTTATACCTTCTTGTATGTCTTCCGTAGTATCTATCTTTTCTAGAAGAAGCTCTTTCCTTAATTCTCTGCGTATATCTAATAGTAGTTCATCTGCTTTCCATTCAAGTTTTATTAAATTTGGATTGCTTTCATCTGGTGTCGCCTTTTCACAAGATTTTCTTGCTTCTGTTATTTGATAAATACTCCCAAAAAGCTGAATATCTGCTAAGGCTTGTTCTAAATCTTCTTCTCTTTTTATATCTCTGTTGATTGTGAGATGTCCATCGGTGGATATCCTGAAGATTTTTCTATATTT
>JAUSDH010000082.1 GCA_030650655.1 Candidatus Brocadiaceae bacterium | reverse complement strand
GTACAGGAATACCCAGCAGAAGGTGAAGCTGGGAGATGGTGAGTCTAAAGAGATCGAGATTGTGATGAAAAAAACGAGCAAACGGTGATAGATGAAAGACAAACCACGGAGGGTGCCGATAGCACAGATAAAAATTAAAAGGTAATAGTTCACCGCGAAGGCGCATAGTGCGCAAAGGTAGTAGAGACAGGTTTCAAACCTGTCTCTTGGGCTGGTTCAATCTTGCAGATTGAACCACACGGTTTAACAGGACTATGGGTTTTGAACCAACACAAACCGTGAACAATGCCAAACATTTCGGTTCAATCGTGGACGATTGAACCAGCCCAAGATTTTACTGTAGAGGATACTCCTTCTGTGAAGTATTTTCTCATTCCTCCCCATTTCTCCCCCTCTGGAGGGGGACATGCGGGAGGGCGTTCTTTGCGTCTTTGCGGTGGGAGGAACTGCTACAGAACCCTCCGCGTTCTCGGCGGTGAACTAGTACCGATTTACTGTCTACACCTCTTTGGCATTAATCCACTTCATCATATTCCGCAATTCCCTGCCGACTTTTTCGATGAGGTGTCCTTTATCCTTTTTCTCAAGGGCGTTAAATACTGGCCGTCCAGCCTGATTTTCCAGTATCCATTCCTTGGCGAACTGACCGCTTTGTATCTCGGTCAATATCCGCTTCATCTCCCTCTTGGTTTCTTCGGTAACGATACGCGGACCTCGGGTCAAATCCCCATATTCAGCCGTGTTACTGATCGAATATCGCATGTAGCTTAAGCCACCCTGGTAGAAAAGGTCTACAATGAGCTTGAGTTCGTGCATACATTCGAAATAGGCGAGTTCAGGCTGGTATCCTGCTTCTACGAGCGTTTCAAATCCTGCCTTGACAAGGGCTGCCGCACCGCCGCATAATACGGCCTGTTCTCCAAATAGGTCTGTCTCTGTTTCCTCTGCAAAAGTGGTCTCAATTACTCCAGCCCGTGTGCCGCCAATTCCATGCGCATAGGCAAGCGCCTTTTTCTTGGCTGTTCCCGTGGCGTCGTGGTGAACGGCCATAAGACACGGCACTGCGCCTCCCTTTTCAAATTCGCTTCGAACAAGGTGTCCCGGTCCCTTGGGGGCTACCATGATAACGTCTACATTGCTTGGCGGCACGACCTGCCCGAAATGGATATTGAATCCATGTGAAAAACAGAGTGTCTTTCCGTCTTTCAGGTGCGGCTTGATCTGTGATTCATAGACGGACTTCTGGGTTTCATCGGGCATGAGTATTTGAAGAAAATCGCCCTGCCTTGCTGCCTCATCTACACTAACTGGTTTGAAACCGTGTTTGACGGCTAATTGATAATTCGGTGTGCCTGTGCGTGTGGATACAATCACGTCCATACCGGATTCCCTGAGATTTTGCGCCTGGGCATGTCCCTGACTACCGTACCCAATGACTGCTATTTTCTTTCCTTTCAGAATGCTGACATCCGCATCTTTTTCATAATAGATTTTTAACATATCCTTTTCTTTTACCTTTCAAAATAATTTAATTGTATAGGAATTTTCATTTTATTTAAGCGGTTTTCGTGTCCATAACCAATATGGTAAATAGTCTATGGAAGACCACACCCTCTTTCCCCTCCTTGCGAAGGAGGGACATTGAAGGCTTTTAATCTTACCTCCCCTTTGTCCCCGCCTTGCGAAGGAGGGGAAAGAGGGTTATAAGTTCTTTCTTATTTTGTTCCCCTGGCAATGGCGACACTTCCCGTCTGGACTAATTCCTTGATTCCATAAGGCCTTAACAAACTTGTCATTGCCTCGAGTTTGTCTTCTGTGCCAGCGATCTCAATAACAAGGTCTTTCAGGCCGACATCGATAATTTTACCCCTGAAGATATCGACAATTTCAATGATTTCTCCCCGTTTCCCAACAGGGCAGTTGACCTTGAGCAGCATTAAGTCCCTTTCAACAAACGCCTCATCGGTGAAATCGATCACCTTGATCACATCGATTATCTTGCCTATTTGTTTTTTGACCTGCTCAACGATGGCATCGTCGCCTTTGACAACAAGAGTAATGCGTGAAAGGGCGGGGTTTTCTGTCTCGCCAACGGCAAGGCTGTCGATATTAAATCCCCTTCCACTGATAAGACACGTGATACGGGCAAGGACGCCGGCTTTATTTTCTACGAGGATAGAAATGACATGTCGCATAGTTTATTGAACCATTCCCGAAAATCCAAAAAAGGCAAGCGCCATAAGTCCAGTGCAGATAAAGGCAATAGGAACTCCGCGTAAAGGCTGAGGGATATTAACCAGCGCCAGACGCTCACGAATTCCGGACATTAACAACATGGCTACCGTAAAACCGATGCCTGCGCCAAATCCCTGCACTGTGGCTTGTAAAAATCCCAAATGTTTTGGGGAATCGGTCGTATTTAAAAGCGCTACACCCAATACAGCGCAGTTCGTTGTAATCAGAGGCAAATAAATTCCCAGGCTTTCATATAATGCGGGCGCCATTTTCCTGAGCATCATTTCAACAAATTGTACCAATGTTGCAATAACAAGGATATAACTGATCGTTTTTAATACTTCAATAAGTCCCAATTCCCGGATGGACGGGAAAACCTTTGCCACAATATTTGCATCGCCAGGCAGCAAAACAAAGTTATAAACGATCCAGGTAATTGCCGAAGATAAGGTCATGACAAACGTTACTGCTGCACCCATACCGATGGCGGATGACGTCTTTTGGGAAACGCCCAGGAACGGACAGAGCCCCAGGAACTTTGACAGGACAAAGTTATTGACAAAAACCACGCTTACGATAATTAATGCAATCTCTTTAATCATTTTTCATAAGGGACTTCATTGTCTTCTCGCTCTTTCTGAGCTTTTGCCAATTGAAGAAACCCAACAAAAGTCCTAATACAATAAACGCACCCGGAGCCATGATCATTACCGAGGCAGGTTGATACGATTCAGATACTTTTACGCCAAAGAGTGTTCCTGACCCAACTATCTCACGTATGGACGAAATAAGGCAGAGTGAAAGGGTCCAACCTAATCCTAAGCCCGCCCCGTCCAAAACAGAAGCGAAGGGTTTATTCTTGTACGCAAAGGATTCCGCGCGATACATGATAATACAATTGACTACGATGAGTGGGATAAATATGCCCAGCGATGCATTCAGTTCTGGGGGTAAATATGCCTTCATGAGCAATTCCACCATAGTTACAAAGGCGGCAATAACAACAATAAAACAAGGAATACGAATTTCGCGGGGAATATACGCTCGCACAATGGAAATAATAAAATTGGAGCAGACGAGCACAAAGGTAGCTGCTCCGCCCATTGCCAGTCCGTTTTTCACCGAGGTCGTAACCGCAAGGCTGGGGCAAATTCCCAGCACCAGCACAAACATGGGGTTATATTGAAATATTCCCTTCGTAAATTCTTTCAGGTTGTTTTGTTCTGCCATATCTTAATGTACAAGGATTTTAAAGTTGCAATTGTAGCGCGAACTTCAGTTCGCGTTACGTTGAAAAAGTCGCCGAAGGCCTAATTTAATGTTCAGGAATTCAATCTTTAATGATTCCCCTCTAAAAAGAGGGGATAAAGGGGTGTGTAAGTTTGCCGCAACACACCCCCAGCCCCTCTTTTTAGAGGGGAGCTTAAAAGGTGCTGCCAAAGGCAGCATAATTTAACTTTGTTTCTAAAAAATTCTTCAAAAGGCTAAACGTTTTAGCAGCAAAAGTCAAGGGTAAATTCAGCGAATATATTTATCAATCTCTTTTTTGTCAAACCCATACAACACCTTATCGCCGACTACCACGATAGGCAACTTGTCGAGTGATTCGATATCATCCGTGCCCACAATTTTTACCACTTCTTTTCTTGCGGTATCGTCTTTGTCAATATCATAAGAAATATAATCCGCCTTTTTCTTGTTTAAATAAGCCAGCAGTTGGTTGCATTTTGGACAAAACGGGGTACAAAACACCTTTAATTTATGGGTTGCCATAATTCACCTCACATAATTAAGTTGAAGAATTTGTTGCAGAAAAATGATTCAAACAAAAAAGACAAAGACAGTCAATGAAAAAACCCGGCACATTTAATAATAAAGAACGCCAATGATATTAGGAAGTAGCATTTATAAGTAATATTGTATTTAAAATGAAACTCAAAAATATGACAGTTTTATTCTAAATAATATGGAAAATATGCCGATAATAATAAATACGATGAACCCTATATTTAATGTTCATGTTCAGGAAATTCAATCTTTTGTGATTCCCATCTAAAAACATGTCCTCACAAAAGTGGGGAGAGGGGATAAAGGGGTATGTAAGGTTGCCGCAACACACCCCCAGCCCCTCTTTCTAGAGGGGAGCTTAAAAGTCGCTGCTAAAGGCAGCCAAATTTAATTTCAAACTATTGTTCCTCCCCCTTGATGGGGGAGGCTTGGTGGGGATGAAGGAAAAAGCTAATCACCCTCCCTTTGTCCCTCCCATCAAGGGAGGGATTGTCTTTAATTTGTGTAGTCTCCGAAGGAGGCCTAATTTATTTTTTATAAACCTAATATTAACATGAGGTGAAAAGTTATGCATAATATGGAAAGCTTAAAATCACAGGATGACCACCAGATATTTTTCCCTGTCAGGAATAAGTTCGAGGGATTAAAAGAGCAATTCTTTGAGCTTAACGTACTCCATGCATTAAGGAATAACTTAAGAATGGCGGTTGAAATAGCTCAGCAAGATAATCTATTTTTAAATTAGTTATGATGAATAGAGAAAGTTTAAAATCAGGGGATGATCAACAATTATTTACTTCTGCCCAGAAGGAGTGCGAATCATTAAAAGAGAAGTTCTCTGAACTTTACATCCTTTATTCCTTGAGTAAAAACTTAAATTCCTCCCTCCAAGTAGGGCTTTTCAGCAAAACGATACATCTTTTAAAAGACCTTCTTAAGATCGAAGACTTCTGTTTTATGTTAATGGATGAGAAAGACAATGAGCTGAAGATGTGGAAAGCAAGTAGTGACACATACGAGTGCGCAAAGGACGTAACGTTTAAAGCGGGAGAAGGGATTTCAGGTATTGTATTTCAGACTGGCGAGCCTATCCTGATAAATAATGTGAATAAAGAAGAGAGATTTCTCTCCTATAAAGGGAAGATCAATGTCATTAAGTTAAGAAATATATGTTAAAAGCAGCGTTAAGGTGTTGAATAATAATGGTAATAATGTATACTACAATCCATAAAATAAACGAGTTTGTTTTGACTATATTCTATTTTTTTATTGCGGAGGAGAGAGAAAAATGTCAAAAGAATTACAAAAGGTTGAGCAAATTGGCACTGGGGCTGCTTCGCGATTTATGTACCAAAACAATCGAGTTTGTTAAAAATATCCTTACTTCAGAATCGTTCATAAACACACACAGGAAAGCACCTGCCGATTTTACCAGGAAACGTTCACTCCCTTTTTATACCACCGTAGTATTTCTCATGAATCAACTCAGGAGTTCACTCCAGAATGAGCTGGACATCTTTTTCAAACAACTTAACAAGACAGATGTTCCTGAACGAAAAGTTACTGCAAGTGCCCTATGCCAGGCACGGCAAAAACTGAAACATCAAGCATTCATAGAACTGAACCATAGCGTATCCCAACATTTTTACCAACACTATTCATATAAAACATGGCATGGTTTCCGCCTTCTTGCGTTTGATGGAAGTACGGTCAGGGTTCCTCGCAGCGATGATTGTTGGGAGTATTTTGGTAAATCGGTTCCCCTCTCGTGGGACACAAGTCCTCTTGCCAGGATATCTCAATGTTTTGATGTCCTGAATCACATCACTCTTGATGCCCGTATTGAGTCGCTCTCTGTTGGTGAACGAGAACTTGCTCTTGCCCATTGTGATTCTATTGGCACAGGCGACCTTGTTCTGCTTGACAGAGGGTATCCGGCTTTCTGGCTGTTTTCTCTTATCTTGAAGAAACATGCCCATATCTGTGCCAGGGTGTCTGCTAATAAAATGGCCGTTGCAAAACAATTTCTCGC
>JAUSDH010000074.1 GCA_030650655.1 Candidatus Brocadiaceae bacterium | reverse complement strand
TTCAGACCATTTCTCACGAAATCGCCCTTGAATTTTGCTAGCGGTTCGCGTATATTCAACCTCGAATCTACGGTGATTTTCCCGCAGGGACTTTCACCCATTAGTTAATGCCCATGCTGGGCGTACACAAGTCATTCCAGTGGACGGCAAAAAACGCCGCCACTGAATTTTGTTGTTACACAGATGGAGGTGATTTATGAAGACTAATTATGACAAATACATGGAAGAAGTCTGGGAAAGCAAAGAGCAGGTATACCAGGATTTTAAGAAGAGCGGCTTTGAGCATTATACCGATTTTATTAAAAATGAATTGAAAAATGTTCGAGTGATTTATCATAATAAAAAAGAACCGGTTGATACCGGAAAGTTAAAATAAGCCGGATAAAAGTTGCGCAGGGGGTTACCGGTACGGTCGTAGATAAAGGCTCGGTTATACATCTTGTTCAATATCTGATGCAAAGCTTGCTCCATTCATTGCAAGAGCTTGGATGCAGAAGCATTCAAGAACTTCATAAGGGAATATATGAAGGTACGATCCGCTTCGAAATGCGCTCACCATCTGCCCAGGCCGAAGGCACAGTCCACCAGTCTCTATTCCTTCAAGGAACCGCACCTGGGCTTGCTGCGGGGTAGATAAGTAAGGACATATAGTAAACGCTAAAAGAAAGTTGTCATTGTGAGGAGGAACGGTTGCGAGGCAAAGCCGAAGCAAACTATTGGCAAGATTCGTTTAACCCATCCTTATCCACTTACACAACTATGTGGTGAGGATATTCTGTTGCTACTATCCCTACTATTGGCGGCATGATTGGCATGATTTATTATGTATATCATTTTAAAAATAGGATGTATCCCTGTTACCCCCTAAGTCATTTTATGGGCATTGCCTGCCTAATGTGCGCAGTGCGTCTAGCTAACTCTCGTGCTAACCGGAGTGCTGCTTTTTAGCACGTTCGGTTGAGCGCCTTGTTAGTCCGATAGATTTCTGTGCCAATTCAATTAGAGATCGTAGGGCATCATTAACAGCTTCTTCTGTGGGGAATGCTTTAGCTACATCAGGGCTCAGAAGTACAAGGTTCGTCCCCTTTTGATAAGATTCAAAATATTTGCCTCGAACACCCGGGCCAAGGTCCTCACGGCGGTACTCTGGACGCAGTTCTTCAGATTTAGCCTTCTTCATAAATTCTCCTTTCCTTGCGGCTCATAAGCCGCGCACTTATAATCCTTGTTCGTTCTTCACGCTCTGTATGTGAAACAACGAGCAACTGTTTCTGTCGTGACAGCCCAAAAGTAATGTATCTCGGCTCATCCATAGAATGATCAGGGTCGGCGAAGGTAATGGCCAATGTATCCCCAAAAACCGTTGCTGCTTCTTGAAAAGAAACACCGTGCTTTCGTTCGTTTGATTCGGCCTTTTTAGTATCCCATTCAAATTCCATTTCAGCCCCTTCAAACATCAAACATATGTATTATCACGGATAAACTTTATATCAGAATATACCACAACTATAATTCCATGTCATTTATTTTATTAGGGGAATTTGCATAAGTCGAGAGTCATTTTACTCCTGTTTCTCTGGATGGTGTAAAAAACTACCCATCAAACCACGATGTCCGATTCCTTTATCGATGTTGCTACATGTTCGCTTGAAACGAACACAACGGTAAACTCGTATGCCTGGTTTACCATAGCTTAGTAGGCAGAGACTATTTCGTGGATGAAAGCATTGCATCTCGTAAGACCTGGATGGTGTGTGTGCATTTGACCGGGGAATTCCTTGCAGCGAGGAGGTCTTCGATTTGGAGCCGGCATCCCGGACAGCCCGTGGCTACAACCTCAGCACCACTTTTCTCAATAGCCATTGCCTTGTATTCCCCAATCTTCATGGAGAGGTCGTAGTGTAATAAATTAAATACCCCGCCTCCGCCACAACACCGTTCCGGCGTTTCCATCTCATGAAACGCAGAAGAACGCTTTAAAATATCCCTGGGTTGTTTTGAGATGTTTTGTCCCCAGTAGAGATGACACGGATCATGGTAGGTAATCTTTGTATTCAGTGCCTTTGTTTCGTATGCAAAAAATTTTTCAATAAACTCGGATATATCGTATAATTTATCCGTTAATTTTAAGGCGCTATCACCCAAGATACGGGGATAGTCCCTTTTCAGTGTCCTTCCGCAGGTGGCACAGGCATTGATGATAAAATCGACATTGGCTTCCTCAAACACCTTCACATTTATTTCCGCCAGTTTCTGCGCTGTTTTTACATCACCCAGTGACCGGGCAGGAATACCGCAACACAACTGTTTTGGGGGAACAACCACCTCAACCCCAAGATGGTTTAATACTTCGATTACTGCATCCGCAATGTCGGTATAGACGTAGTTGATGAGGCAACCCACGTAAAACCCGACTCTCATTTTGGGATTCGTTATCTTTCTTGTGTTGCGATATTTGTTTAGCGCCGATTTTTTTGACAGTGGTGGAATCCACCGTCCGCCCTTAAACATTAAGGGCAGATGCCTCATGGTTCCCTGTCGCTTTAATGGCACTAAACGTTGAAATAAACTAGCAGCCTTCAGAAGTATGTTGAATAGCCATCTCCGGGTCAGGAACAACCTGAATATCATACGGGGTATAAACCATATTCCAAGATGACTTGCCATATCATCGAGCATGGTCTGGATGATCAGGTCATAATCTACGCCCGAAGGGCAGATGCTGGAGCATCGAAGGCATTTCTTGCAAGAGAGGAGGTAATCCCTCAATAATTCCGTGTGAAAAATTTCACCGTTTCGTAAAGCCTCAGCCAGACTGATACGGCCTCTTGCCACCATAGATTCGTTGCCAGTTTCTATAAAAACAGGGCAGATCGAGCGACATTTGCCGCACTTGGCGCACTTCTGGATTTCTGATTCAAGTACGTTATCGACCACACTATCTTTTTTGACATCATTCATCTGAATACCATCAATGTCCTTTGAGGGGATATTTGGTAATAGTTCACCGCCGAGAACGCGGAGGACGCAGAGAAACCACAGCCGACGGCTGACCGTATTTGTCTGTTACACTACCGCAATCTCTGCGAGCTTTGCGCTCTCTGCGGTGAGCTTAATTGTTACCCCAAAACATATCTTTCATCAAAGGCTATATTGTTCCTCTTGAGAAACGTTAAATTTTAACAAACAGAAACAAAAAAGGGAGGCTAAAAAGCCTCCCTTTTTTATAAACAGCATTATTCATGCTTAATCATGCTTCTTTTTTCCATGGTCATCATCATCATCGTCGTCATCATCATCGTGTTTCTTTCCTTTGCCCTTTATTTTTATCTCATCACTTCCCTGGAATTTCGTACCGTCTGTTAGCTCACCTGTTACGGTAAGTGTTACCTTTTCATTCTTATAATTTTTTGATTCTAATTCTAAATCCTGTACTTCAAATGTAGCAATAAATCGATCGTGATTATCAGTCTTTCCGCCGATGGCTGGTGCGCCATTGCACTCAACGGTATCCTGATCGATATCTTCAACACTATAGGTCGAAGGAAGCTCAATGAATGCCTTAAATTTACCTTTACTCTTCAGATTGATGGTTTCTGGTTTTATGGAGACCTCTGCCTCAATAACGGCTGGTGTTGCCGTGGGTGAAGCAGTGGCAGTTGGTGAAGGTGTAGTAACCGGTGTAGGTGTTGCCGCTGTTGTAGATTCTGAGATTATACCGCCCGGTACTAGTATTGCATCATCTGCGCTTGTATGTGCTTTAATTACAAGAGAGGATGTTCCAGTGCCTGTCGGTGTCGGTGATGCAGTTACAGTTGGAGTAGCGGTTGAAGTACCTGTTGGGGCCGGTGATACGGTCACAGTTGGAGTAGCAGTTGGAGATGCAGTTACTGTCGGAGTAGGAGTTGTAGATGTCACTTTATTAATTACGACACTGGTGATTTCAAGTTTATCACCTTTACTAAGGTCTTCAAGGGTAAATTCTTCTTCTGCTTTTCCATCGGTAATAGTGAATGATTTAGAATATGTTTTGGCGCTTTCGTTGACTTCTGTTTCAATTACAAGAATACTGTCTTGGCTAACCAGTTTATTATCGGGAGAAGACCGTAATCCTTTTATGGATAATTCTACTTTGCCGTTGTCTTTTATGCTAATCTTTGCTTTGTCATCGCCATCATCATCATCGTCATCTTTGCTAATCTTTGCTTTAACTTCATTCTCGTCATTATCATCATCGTTGTCATCTTTATCTTGTTCCAGGCTATAAGATGACGAAGCGCCAGTTAAACTTGCTTTATACAAATCATCACTGTATCCTTGTGTAGCTGTTAGAACGGACAGGCTTATTACAGATAAAATCATTCCCAATACGCTAAAATATTTTTTCACCGCTTTTCTCCCTCCATATATGTATGTAATATGATATAATTACTAAAACTATTAAAAATTTTTTAATCAGAATTCACTGTGTCTTTTATAATGCTGTGTTTTATAAAATATTCTATGACACATATTTTGTTTTTTGCAACTAAAAATTTAATTAGACACATTCAATATTGACTGTGTCTAATTAATATAACACCAATATAATTAATTTACCATAATTTTAAATGAGTTATTGTATTGTGTTAGCAAATAAATATTTACCGTGTATTTTATGGGACTAAAGGTCGTTAAAATCTATAAATTGATGGTTATCTGTAAGGGGGCGTGACATTGTCGCAAATTAAGATTCTTCCAGAATCTGTAATTAATAAAATTGCTGCAGGCGAGGTGATTGACCGTCCGGCATCTGTTGTAAAAGAGTTAATTGAGAATGCGATTGACGCCGGGGCATCGAGAATCGATACCTATTTGGAAGATGGGGGGCGGAAATTGATACGAGTCTCAGACGATGGTGTTGGGATGGATGCAGAAGACCTTGCCCTTTCATTTCAAAGTCACGCCACGAGCAAACTTCAAAATGCTGACGACTTATTTGCCGTGCATACATTGGGTTTTCGGGGAGAGGCACTGCCGAGTATTGGAGCCGTTTCACACGCCGGCATCATTTCCAGAGTAAAAGGGGCCATGAATGGGGCAGAAATAAAGATTGATGGGGGCGTTTTCTCGAAAGTTAAGGAACGGGGCGCGCCCGAAGGTACACAAGTTGAGGTGCGGGAATTATTTTTTAATACCCCTGTTCGTAAGAAATTTTTGAAGTCAATACCTACGGAAATGGCTTATATTTCAGAGGTACTAACAAAATTTTCGCTGTCTTATCCAGCGATTCACTTTACCCTTATGCATAACAACAGGACGGTGTTTAATCTCCCGACTGTTCAGGATACCGCAGAACGGATTGCTACATTTTTTGGCGAAGAAATGAGAAAGAATCTCATCTCCATATTTCTCAGGGAAGAAATGTTCACCCTTTCCGGATATATTGCGCCACCCTTTTTTGATAAGAGTAATGCAAGGATGCAGTTTATATTTTTAAATGGTCGCTATATCAAGGACAGTGCTATATTTCGTGCTATCAATGAAGCTTATCATGGAAAATTGATGCACAAACGGTATCCGATTGTCTTCTTGTTTTTACAAATAGAGCCGTCTGAGGTAGACGTGAATGTCCATCCGACAAAGATCGAGGTGCGTTTCCGAAATACCAGCGCAATCTATAATTATGTCCTCTCTGCGTTAAAAGAAGGTTTGAATAAGTCAACAACGAAAACTATTAGCGTGCCATCGCCCCTACCAAGATTGGAAAGAGAAGCGGCAAGGGGAGAGGAATTCGATCTTATAAAAAAATCTTTGTGGGAACGGTTTTCCCCTGGGAAGGCAGATGGGGAAAATGCGGGGATGTATAACGATATTCGAGTAAATAAAAAAACGGAGGTGGAGGAGAATGAAAAAGTCTTTCCCGCTGAAGTTCGTAATAAAAGCAGAAGGACGTGTTTTCAAATTCACAATGCCTTTATAATCGAGGAGACAGAGGGTGGATTGAATATCATAGATCAACACGCCTTGCATGAAATAATTTTATATCACGAAATAGAAAGGAACTTACAAGCTTCCAAATCGCTCAGTCAACGTTTACTGATACCGGAGATGGTAGAATTGAGCCCCAAGGATTTTTTTAGCATTATCAGTTTGAAGGAGTATTTGGGAACATTAGGACTTGAGGTTGAGGAGTTTGGACAGCATACGATAGTGGTCCGTGCTTTTCCGCAGATTTTAAAGCATTTGAATGCAAAGGAATTTGTAGAAAACTTGCTGGCAGAGTTGGGTGCAGAGGATTCTCTAAAGGGCAAAGATAAAATTTTAAACAGATTGATCAATATCATGGCTTGCAAGGGCGCAGTCAAGGCTGGACAAAGGTTAGAACCGCAGGAAATAGAAGAACTCCTGGAAAAGAAAAAGAGTATAAATGCATATACAAATAATTGTCCGCACGGCAGACCAACAACCCTCTATTTTTCTCTGGACGATTTACAAAAACAATTCAAGAGAAAATAGGGGGGTACTACGAATATAAATTATCCTATGTTTTTTTATAATGAGCGCTTAAGCCTATACGAGCAATCAAAAATCCCTTGACTTTTATTTCCGTGAGTGATAAGATTTTTTGTTAACTTACCTGTACTATAGTAAAAATAGAGCCTCTTTCGGTGCATAGGTGTGTTTGAACTTGTCGTTGAAACTGATTTTTCTGCAGCGCATAACCTGCGTGAATATAAAGGACAATGCGAAAAGCTCCATGGGCATAATTGGAAGGTCCAGGTTGTTTTGAAGGCTGAAAAACTGGACAAGTTGGGTATGGTTATGGATTTTAGAGAGGTGAAAAGCATTATTGGAGAAATCATGAATAAATTTGACCATGCCTATTTGAATGAACTCGCAGATTTTAAGGTTTTAAATCCAACGACAGAGAACCTTTCTAAAATACTTTATGACGAGTTAAAAAATACCTTACCACCAGGGGTGAAGGTATCCAGGGTTACAACCTGGGAATCTGAGCGCTGTGGAGCTATATATTTCGAATAAAAGCTCTTTTACAATTGAGTACAAATAATGGCGGTAATATTACAAGTAGCCCTTGATTTTGTTGACCTTCACAGGGCAGTAAAAGTTGCTGAGGAGGCGATTGAAGGGGGTGCAGATTGGCTGGAAATTGGCACACCTCTTATTAAAAGTGAGGGGATGAATGCGGTACGCCATTTGCGAAAAGTATTTCCCGGAGTAACCTTGCTTGCGGACATGAAAACGATGGATGCAGGTCGTGCCGAAATGGAAATGGCTGCCAAAGCCGGTGCGAATATTGCTGTTGTGATGGGAGATGCCCCTGAATCGACTATCAAGGAATGCATACAGGCAGGGAAAAATTACGGTATGAAAATTTGTGTAGACTTTATAAATAATAATAAAGTTGAAGAACGTATTGCCGATATAGAAAAATGGGGCGCTGATTATATAGCCGTTCATACTGCCATAGATGATCAAATGCATGGGAAAACACCCTTCAGTACCTTGGAGCGCATTTGCAGCAAGGTAAAAACCCCTGTGGCGGTTGCAGGTGGCATCAACTCTGCGAATGTGATCGATGCGGTAAACGCCGGGGCGAGTATTGTTATAGTAGGTGGTTATATCAGCAAATCAAAGAATGCGAAAGTTGCGGTGGAGAGTATCAAAATTGCTATCAAAGAGAATAGAAGGATCGATACAACGCTGTTTAAAAGAGTAACACGTGAAGGTATTCGGGAAGCGTTAACTAAACTTTCGACGGCAAACATTTCAGATGGTGGGCATCGTGCTGAGAGTATCACAGGACTATATCCGATATATCAAAATATTAAATTAATAGGGAATGCAATCACGGTAAGGACATTTCCCGGCGATTGGGCTAAACCCGTGGAGGCGATAGATATTGCAAAAGAAGGAGATGTCATTGTAATTGATGCAGGGGGAGTTGGTCCTGCAATTTGGGGGGAATTGGCAACTCACAGTGCGTTGCAAAAAAAAATAAGTGGAGTGGTAATTAATGGGGCAATACGGGATATTGCGGAGATTCGAAAATTAAATTTTCCCGCCTTTACGAAAATGGTAATGCCGACTGCGGGCGAGCCAAAAGGGTTTGGTGAGATTAATATACCAATCCAGATATCAGGAATTCAGATAAATCCAGGAGATTGGATTGTTGGAGATGACGATGGGTTAATGGTGATACCTTTATCGGAGGCCGATGTAAGAGTTAATTATGGTATGGATTGTTTGGAAAGAGAAAATAGAATTCGAGAGGAAATATTATCTGAAAAAAGTTCTTTAGGAAAAGTTATGGATGTGTTAAAATGGGAAAAGCGATAATTAAATTTAGTCTTGATCTCCAGCGGAGTAACGAACAATGAAATGCGAATCATGTAATAAAAAGCATGCGACAGTGCATTTAACAGAGATCGTTGGTACGGTAAAGAAGGAACGGCATCTTTGTGAAGAGTGTGCGCAGAGCATTAATACACATCTTACAAAAATACCTTCACCTACGGAGATATTGACAAGCCTCATTAACCAGGTAGCGCCTGAAATCAATGAGATGTCCAAGATTGTTTGTCCCGTCTGCGGGCTATCTTATTTAGAATTCCGCTCCCATGGTCGTTTGGGTTGTGCGATGGATTATACCATTTTTAGAAAAGGGTTAATTCCGTTATTGGAAAAAATGCACAGCAGTACCCAGCATATTGGAAAAGTGCCTTCAAGGGCGGGGAAAGAATTGATAAAGAAGAACGAACTCATGCAGTTACGGAATGAACTGAATAAGGCTGTGGAAAAAGAAGATTATGAAAGGGCTGCTGAGTTGAGGGATAAAATTTATGAGTTTTCAGGAGAAAACGATGAAGATTAGTGATCTTACTGATAATACCGGTGAATGGCTCAGAGGAACAGGTCCTCAGTCAGACATCGTCATTAGCAGCAGGATTCGTTTAGCTAGGAATGTGGCGCGATTTCCCTTTCTTTCCATGGCCAATGTAAAGCAGAAAAAGGAACTCGAAGAGACCATAAGGGACAAGATTAAGGATGCCGATATTTCACAGGACCTTTGTTATTTGAATCTTGCGGATATTACACCCGTAGACAGGCTTTTTTTGGTAGAACGACACCTTATCAGCAGGGATCATGCTGGAGGAGAGGGTGAGCGGGGTGTTGCCTTTGGTAAATCGGAAACCGTCAGTCTCATGGTGAACGAAGAAGATCATTTAAGAATACAGGTGATTCGCTCTGGATTTGAATTAAAAGAGGCATGGAAAACGATTGATGAAATCGATAATAAACTGGAGAAAAGATTAAATTATGCTTATTCTTCACGGTTTGGATATCTAACGGCATGCCCTACAAATGTTGGAACAGGGATGAGGGCCTCAGTTATGTTGCATCTACCAGCGCTAGGAATGACTCACCACATTGAAAAGGTGTTTAATGCGGTTATGAAACTCGGGTTGGTTGTGAGAGGCTTATATGGTGAAGGGACGCAGGTTTCCGGGGATTTATATCAAATCTCAAATCAGTTTACCCTAGGCAAGTCGGAAACAGAAATTATTGAAATTATTGAAAGCGTGATTCCCAGGATTACGAGTTATGAGCGGATGGCGAGAAAGTCGCTCATTTCTGAAAGTCGCGAACAGCTAGAGGACCGTGTATGGCGGTCTTATGGTATGCTCAAGGTGGCGCGATTGATTTCTTCAGAAGAGATTATGCATCTGCTGTCTCAGGTCAGAATGGGAGTTAATTTGGGAATAATTAATGATATTGAAATGAAAACGTTAAATGAACTTTTTATTCTCACACTACCGGGACACTTACAAAAGCTGGAAGGACGCGAACTGAATTCCACGCAGAGGAATATTATTCGTGCATCGTATGTAAGAAAACGCCTGGAAAAGTAAAAGTTTGAAAGGATAGGTGTTATTATGTTTGATCGATTTACTGACCGTGCTCGGAAGGTTATGGCGCTTGCACGAGAAGAGGCCCGGCGATTTAATCACGAATATATTGGAACGGAGCATATCTTATTAGGGTTGGTGAAAGAGGGTAGTGGCGTTGCTGCCAATGTTTTACAAAACCTGGATATAGAGTTAAAAAAAATACGCCTGGAGGTAGAAAAAATTGTACAGAGTGGATCAGATTTGGTTTCTGTAGGACAGTTACCATTTACCCCACGCGTAAAAAAGGTGCTGGAATATGCGATGGAGGAGGCACGAGCTTTAGGCCATAATTATATTGGGACGGAACATTTATTATTAGGATTACTGAGAGAACAAGAAGGTGTCGCCGCTCAGGTAATGTTAAATCTGGGGGTAAAACTCGAGGACGTGAGGGAAGAGGTTATAGGTCTCTTGGGTTCAGAGGCGGTTCAGGGTGGCGTCAACCAGGAAAAAGAAGAAAAGAAGGGGAAGTCAAAGACTCCTGCATTGGACTCTTTCGGTAGAGACCTTACGCAGCAAGCTCGAGAACATGAACTTGATCCGGTCATTGGACGACAGGACGTGATCGAACGCGTCATTCAAGTGTTGTGCCGCAGAACCAAGAATAATCCTGTTTTGCTGGGTGAGGCAGGGGTAGGAAAAACAGCGATTGTTGAAGGTCTTGCACAGGCCGTGGTTCAGGGGAATATTCCGGAACTCTTAAGAGATCGCCGGATTGTGGCCTTAGACCTTGCAATGATGGTGGCTGGCACTAAATACAGAGGCCAGTTTGAAGAGCGTATTAAAGCGGTAATGTCAGAAGTAAAAAGAGCAAAGAATATTATTCTGTTTATTGATGAGTTACATACCCTTGTGGGCGCCGGCGGTGCGGAGGGTGCCATTGATGCCTCTAATGTCTTGAAACCCGCATTATCACGAGGAGAAATCCAGTGTATTGGCGCTACTACGTTGGATGAATATAGAAAATATATTGAAAAAGACGGTGCCCTTGAAAGAAGATTCCAAACGATTGTTGTAGAACCACCCTCAAAGGCAGAGACTATCGAAATATTAAAAGGACTTCGCGATCGATATGAGGCTCACCACAAGGTCCAGATTACGAATGACGCCCTAGAAGCAGCAACGGAACTTTCGATTCGTTACATAACGGGAAGATTCCTTCCGGACAAGGCAATTGATGTGATTGATGAATCATGTGCAAGAATACGACTCAAGGCGACTACACAACCACCTGATTTGAGGCATATAGAAGAAGAAATCAATAAACTGGAAAAAGACAAAGACGAGTCTGTAGCAATTCAGGATTTTGAAAGGGCCGCCCGGTTAAGAGACAAAGCCGATAAATTAAAAAAGAAAAAGGAAACGATTGAGAAGGAATGGCGGGAAACCCGTGCAGAGGTTAAAGGAGTCGTGAATGGTGAAGTTGTCGCTGAGGTTGTTTCTAAAATGACGGGAATTCCCATCACACGCATAGAATCTGCAGAGGCTAAAAAGCTGCTTCGTATGGAAGAGGAACTTCACAAGATGGTGGTTAGCCAGGAGGAAGCCACAAAGGCGATTGCGAAGGCGGTACGTCGTTCTCGTGCAGGTTTGAAGAATCCAAATCGTCCTGTTGCATCTTTTATATTTGTAGGGCCCTCTGGCGTGGGTAAGACTCATCTTGCAAGATCATTGGCAAAATTTATGTTTGGCGAAGAGGAAGCGCTTATCCAGATAGATATGTCGGAATACATGGAAAAACATAATATTTCCCGATTGATTGGCGCGCCTCCAGGCTATATCGGTTTTGAAGAAGGGGGACAGCTGACAGAAAAGATTCGCCGCCGTCCTTATGCCGTTGTATTGCTGGATGAAATTGAGAAGGCTCATCCTGATGTATTCAATATATTGTTACAGATTATGGAAGATGGGAAATTGACGGACAGTTTTGGACGTCACATAGATTTCCGCAATGTGGTTATCATTATGACTTCAAATATTGGAGCGGATGTTATTAAAAATCAAGCCTCTTTAGGCTTTAAAAAGGTGACTGATGAACATACCTACGAAGCGATGAAGGAGCAATTAAAGAAAGAAGTTGAAAAACACTTCCGCCCAGAGTTTTTAAACAGGATAGATAATATCATCGTCTTCAAACCGCTGAATAAAGAGGACTTGAAGAAGATTATTGAAATTGAATTAAAGAGCGTGAAAAAGAGATTGGATAATTACAACATCAGCATAACTTTAACGGATGAGGTATTAGATTTTCTCATAGAGAAGGGGTATAATCAGAACTTTGGTGCACGCCCCCTTCGAAGGGCGATAGAAAATTATTTAGAGGACCCTCTCTCAGAAGAAATACTACAGGGTAGATTTGAAGGGAAGAAACATGTAAAGGCAAGGGTACAGGATGGTAACCTGGTCTTTGATGAGGTAGTTGAGAGTCCAGAACCAGCACTGGAGAATGCTGAAAGTAGCCTATAAATGAGATGAAACAAATAGAGATAAATAAAGGGGAGAGCGAGGCTCTTCCCTTTTTTATTTTAAGGGATAGTGGCAGGATAACAATTTTTACCATTCATAGATATGACCAAGACAGGTGTGGTTTATGTTTGTCAGCATTGCGGCTGGAAAAGCATCAAATGGGTCGGACGCTGTGGGGGTTGTGGAGAATGGGACTCAACTGTTGAAGAAATGAGTACCGGTGTCGGTTTAGGTTGTAAATCAGTTACCCTCAATCGTGAACTGCCACAGCCAATAACAAATTTAAAATTACTTGAGTGTCCCTGTATAGAGACGGGGATGAAAGAATTTGATAGAATTTTAGGTGGGGGACTTATTGTTGGTTCGGCGGTACTGATTGGAGGGACGCCTGGAATAGGCAAATCTACGCTTCTTTTACAGGTATGTCAGTATATCAGCCAGAAAGGATATACTACTCTTTATGTAACTGCGGAAGAGTCCGTAGCCCAAACCAAACTTCGGGCTGAGAGGTTATCCATCCTGTCAGATAATTTGCTGGTCGTCGCAGAAACAAATCTGGATTTTATCCTGGAAAATGTCCATAACACCCATCCAACCCTTGTTGTGATTGATTCTATTCAGATGATTTATAAACCGCAGTTGGAATCTTCCCCCGGGACAGTTGCACAGGTACGTCAATGTGCTCATGAGTTGATCGTCAATGCCAAGGCAACGGGGTCTGCCATCTTTCTTGTGGGACATGTAACCAAGGAGGGGATCATTGCCGGTCCTAAAGTGTTGGAGCATATGGCTGACACGGTTTTATATTTTGAAGGAGAAAAATTCCAGTGTTATCGTATCCTGAGAGTGGTCAAGAACAGGTTTGGTTCTACGGATGAAATCGGGATTTTCGAGATGCGAAAAAACGGATTACAACCGGTAGACAATCCTTCTGAAATCTTTATTTCACAAGGGAGAAGAATCAGCGCCGGTTCCGCCATTATTTCATGCATGGAAGGAACTCGCGCCTTATTAGTCGAGATTCAGGCTCTTGTTACAAGGGCAAACTTTGGCATACCAGAACGAAAAGTTAGCGGCGTTGATTATAATCGAGTCTCGATGATTCTGGCCATCCTTGAAAAACGTATAGGATTGAAACTTGGTGGACAGGATATTTTTGTGAATATCGTAGGTGGTGTTCAGGTGGATGAACCCGCAGCCGATCTCGGTATTGCCATGACGATTGCATCAAGTTTTAAAGAGAAGGCAATATCTCCGGATACCATATTTATCGGAGAAGTAGGGCTTGGCGGGGAGGTTCGCAGTGTAAACCAGATTGAAATCAGACTAAAAGAGGCGCAAAGATTGGGTTTCAAAAAGGCAGTTATTCCAAAGGACAATGCAAAAGGTCTGGGTAAGGATTTTGGGATAGAATTGATCGAGGTATGCTATCTTTCTGAAGCCGTAGAAATTATAGGATAATTTTGGGAAGGAACACATATTGAAACGGACGATTTTAATTGTAGGATTTATCTGCGTGGTTTCCTCTTGCAGGTTATGGAATATTCATGCAGACACGTATAAAGAAGGCATGATTACCGTAAAGCACGAAGAATTACCTGTCAAAAAGGATGGCCGTCTTATCCAGTTTAACCATCCTTGCGAAATGGTGGGAAATGTCATCACGAATGCATTATCGTATATTTACTACGAAGAAAGAGGGTTGTTAAAAAAGAAAGGGTCCCTAAGGGTTTTCCAGGACGATGAAATAAAAAAATTAGTCCCTTTGATTGTGCAGGCGTTTTCAGTTGCAACACCTACACAAGTTGTTGCCGTCTCGTCTTATTCTGAACGCATGCTTTTAACCGACCAGCAGAATTATTGTATATTATTTATTTCGGATCATAGCCTGAATATTGCCTTCAGTCGTGTTCATATGTTTCAAACGTATAATGATTCCATGTCAGAGAAAAAAAGAAACATTATTTCGAAGGAAAATCCAGCAAAAATAAACCATAGCCGTTTTTGGAAATTGGTTCCATCATCGGGACAGAGGCTGGAGCCTGACCATGAGAACTGGCTTGTCATAGACTTATCGGAGGAAATGTACCAGCAGCCCATAGCCCAAAGGGTAGGAACGGTTGATGAAAGGATAAAGACGGGTACATCTGAACTGGATACTCGCTTAAAGAAATTAGAAGAGCGGCTGAGCAATACCGGTGTACCCAAACAGCTTGAACCAACAAGTTCAGCAAAGGAAATTCGCAGCGAAAGCAAAATAAAAAACAAGCTTATCATCCTCCGTGAATTGGTAGATGATGGTGTTATTTCAGGAGAAGATTACGACTATAAAAAGGCCAAAATGCTTAGGGAAGCCATGAGTGATATGAGCATAAAAGAACAATTGAGGGAGATAAAAGACCTCCAATCCGAAGGTTTAATCACAGAAGACGATTACAACGAAAAGAAGAAGGAATTGTTAGATCAGTTTTAGCAGCGAAAAATTTATAAGGTAAATGCTTGTCCGGTTGACTCCGGTTCACGTATTCTCATGAGACTGACCTGTTTTTTTGGTCACACAACTGCCGAGTCGTCTGGGCGGTGTGCCGTTTAAGGCGTTTTAAGCGTGACTTGAGGGCTTTTCCTATGGGCGCATCGACTATACGAGTTTACCCGTTACCGGAGTCAACCGGAAAAGCAATTAAGGTAATACCCGACGATCGTGCTGCTAAACACCAACAGATCCGAACCATTGACGAATTGGGAGAAGCTTACCTGTATCCCAGAGACTATTTCGTTCCAATTGAGTTACCGCAAGAAATAGAAAAGGTCTTTTCACTGGTAACCTGCCTGCTGCATCCGACCGCTAATATAGGTAGAAAGAAGTCACCGCCTGTCTTTGGGTATATTATTCGACCATGAGAAGATTGTTAAAAAGAATCAACATAATTATACTGTGTTTTGCCTGATATCCGTCAGCCATACGATAATATTTCGATAATTATAGAATAAAGATAAAAATAAATGCCACATCCGTGTACACATGCGCGTTCGAGATGAACAAAGGACTCTAAAGAAAATGTCGAACTCTGGAAAATGGCTGGAAAAGTTAGTAGCCGAAATTGAAAAAACTCTTCTGCCAGCAAATTTTACGGTTGCAACTAATGAAAAGATATTTAATGATGACGGTGTTCAAATTGCTGAATTCGACATTGTGATCGAAGGCAATCTTGGTTCAACTTCCATCAGATGGCTAATTGAATGTAGAGATCGGTCCTCGGAAGGCACTGCACCTGGAGAGTGGCTATTAGGCTTAATCGGTCGCCGCGACTTCCATCTGTTTGACAAGGTCACTGCTGTATCAACCACTGGTTTTTCTCCATCCGCAATTGAGTATGCAAAAGGGCGCAACATTGACCTTCGCACCGTCGAGAACTTGGCGCTTGAGTCTATCTCAGACTGGTTTGGACCCACCGAATTTTCTGTGATTGAGCACTGCGGAATCCTCGCTCATGCTGAATTATTACTGGATAGCAAAGTGGAACATGAAGCCGTGAGTTTGGCAATAAGAAAATTTGAGAACCTTGACGTTAATGCGCTATATCTCATTCACACAGAAACGGGCAATGCGTTGAGCATCCGTGATGCCTGGCAGGATGTGCTCAACAAAAATCCAAGTCTGTTCAAAGGGCTTAAACCGAATGGTGAGGCCAAAAAAGCGACTATCGTTGCAGATTACAGAAACCCCGAAAGTCGTTATCAGGTTGCAACGGAGAATGGCGCTATTCATATCGTTCAGATCAAATACCATGCAGTGCTCTCAATAAAGACTAGAGAAATCTCGGTAGCCAAGATCACCCAGTACGCGAAGGCCCTCGACAAGAAGCCAGTCGCACAATCGGTTCATTTTGAAATAGAAATCGGTGACAGCAAGTTTGATCTGGCTTTTCACAATTTTGGCCAGAAAGATAAGACGCGCGTTTCCGTTCTTGCAAAGCCATCTGATGAAACCCAAAAGCATCAGTAAATGGGGTTGCGTCTTGATTATTGTTTTTACATCAATTTCGTTTTTTCAAAAAATCTGTTCGTGTCAAACATACCTCCAAATCCCCTCGTTCTTCTTCCTGTGCTCCCTTAACACCAAGCCTCCAGCTTATGCTTCACGCTCTTTGAGTTTGCGGCATATACCGTCACAGAATGGCGGATTTTTTGTTAAATAACAATTGCAAATCAGATATTTCCTTTTCAGCACAATTTTAAAAGGGTGTGGTTCTTTGTCCGTTCCCTTATGTGAACCATCACAGAACGGTTCATTTTTCGTATTCCCGCACGCACAGCAGTGATATATGCCGGGTTCCAGTTCAATGGTAAGAGGCATCTTCTTCAGAGATTCTTTTTCCCCTCGTATCTTTAGATGTGATTGGCATACGGTGAATAGCAACAAAGAGTATACTAATAATATACCAGAGAAATAATGCGTCGGGTTTTTTCCAGAAACTGTCTGTCAGTCCGTGCGAAAAAATGGCAATAAGACTTGCCGTAATTCCCAGCAAAAGCATCTTTTCATATCCGACTCTTGAAACCCGCCATGATTTTATTGCTGCATAAAATATCGTTGCAAACAGCCACAGGAAGGATAATAATCCCACAATGCCCGTTTCTACCCATACATGTAAAAAAATATTGTGTGCATGTGATAAACTTGCAACCTTCCTGGCTCTATCCTTTTTTTGAGTCTTCATTTCCTGATGCTGTTCAGGGGCTTTTTCACCTTTCAATTGTTTTTCTGTAGCTTTTATCTTTTTCCTGTATTGTTGGTAGACATCTCGAAAATTCTTTTTGCCGGGTCCTATACCTAACACAGGATGATCTTTAATTATGGCGATGGATGATTTCCAGCATAACAACCGTTCTCCAAGTATTTCCTTGGAAGTAAAAAATTTATTAACTTGTGTGATTGTTGTAGCGTGAGTAATAAATTTAGAAGGCAAGATGAAAATAAGCAATCCACACACGCCGATAAATACTGCCATTAATAATTTCTTTTGAGTGGCAAACCCGATAAAAATCATTGCAATGAAAATAGCCACCCAGCTGGTTCTGTTCATGGTTAAAACCAGGGAAAAGCTGCACAATATTACAAAGAGAGAAAGTGATAGACGAGACAATTTGTCTTTGTACCAGAAAAACAGGCATACGGCGATGGGTAATAATAATGATATGTATTTTGCGATTCGGGAATGATATTCAAAGGTGGCTACAAGTCTTTCATCACGTATTGCAATCCCTGTATAATATCCATATACTCCATATGCGCAAACCAATCCACACGTAATAAGCATGGCTTTTACTATTCGATTGATTTGCTCCCGACTGCGAATAGTATTAATCATGCAAAAAAAGATAATGAAGTATGTGAGATAATTGTGCAATATGGTTTCAAGACTGTTTTTGATATGAGCTGAATAAAATGAAGCTGCCAATGAGCACAAAAGGAATGAAAAGATAGGTATATTAATCAATGTTTTAGTAAACAGCATTTTCCCTTCAGATATCATCATTATTGTCCAGCAACCGATTATGGTTAAAAGGCATAGTAATTTAATGGTATCAGCGCTGTATGGGAAAAAAGAGAGGATAGAAAAGTAGGCAATAAAGGCGTATTCCGGAATTCGACTTGTATAGGCTGTAATTTTTATATTCACGATGGATTATTTTGTAGTAGTTTAGTGAAATAAATATTCAATTTTTTGTCTTAAACTTTATTTTTTTCCGGTTTTAGACCCATCCAATCGGGGCATAGTAAAAGATGCCACCCTAAAAGCATGGCATATATGGATAACCGATAACGCAGTTTTCGATGTTGAAATAATACGAATACATTGCTGATAAGGTTTGCGATAAAGTTTATCAGAATTTTTACTAAATAAAATGTCCTGAATACTCTATAGGACATACTGGATCTGTTTTTTTTGAAAAAGATGTAGAGTGAACGACAATATTCTATCTGTGATTGCCACGGCGCCATTTTCTTGCTTTGCCCGCCCAGGTGAATGATCCTGGCTTCAGGTACGTGATACACCTTCCAACCTGCCTTTTGCATGCGGTAGCACCAGTCGGTTTCCTCGAGGAAAAAGAAATAATCCTCATCTAATTTCCCGACATTTTTAATAGCCTCGTTTCTTATCAGCATACACGCCCCAATAACTGATTCAACTTCCATAGGTTGTCCGATGGATTGTTTCTTGCTTGGATATCTACAGGGGAAGAGCCATTGCAATAAACTTTTGATAAAAAGCTCCGTTGCCAAAGTCGGATAA
>JAUSDH010000069.1 GCA_030650655.1 Candidatus Brocadiaceae bacterium | reverse complement strand
CGAGATTTTTAAAGGTTATGCCTTCGGTGTGGATTACCGCGAAGACCGGGGTCATGCCTATATGCTGTCTGACCAGGATATAACAGAGCGAATCAAAATAGTCAAACAGCCGGGGGCGTGTCTGCACTGTCACTCATCAGTTCTGCCTGCCTACCGTGAGGCTGGCATAAAAGCCGGTATACCTGCGGATGATGCCCACAGGCAAGAGCAAATTATGAAAGGCTTTGAAATCGTCTGTGCTATGCCGTATGACGAAGCTCGCAAGATGGTCTCCCATCCGGTAACCTGTGTCGATTGCCATGATCCAGAGACCATGCAACTGCGTGTTACGCGACCGGGATTTCTCAATGCAATTCAAAAATTAGCCGGGTCGGACGACCCATTACCCCATTTGCCCAGCATTGAACGCTGGCGCAAAGACGGTCGTAAGGGCGGGTATGACGTCAACACCATGGCAACACGGCAGGAGATGCGCTCATTTGCCTGTGGTCAATGCCACGTAGAGTATTATTTCAAGGGCGAAGGCAAACTCCTAACCTATCCCTGGCACAAAGGCCTGAAGGCAGAGCAGATCGAAGGCTATTATGACGAAGTGGGTTTTAAGGATTGGACACACAAGGCTAGCGGCGCACCCGTTCTGAAAGCGCAACATCCCGAGTTCGAGATGTGGAGTCAGGGAATCCACGCCCGCAGCGGTGTGGCGTGTGCAGACTGCCACATGCCATACAGGCGAGAAGGTGCAATTAAAATCAGCGATCACAATGTACGTAGTCCATTGCTGAACATTTCTAATGCGTGTCAAACCTGTCATCACTTTAGCGAAACGGAACTCAAAGCCCGTATCGAGATAATTCAAGACTGCACAAGGACGTTAATGATTCGGGCAGAAGAAGCGGTTGTTGCCCTCATCCACGATTTACAACAGGCACAGGAATTTGGAATACCTGCCGAACAACTGAAAGGGGCGCAAGCCTTACACCGTAAGGCACAGTGGCGGTTAGATTTTGTAGCGGCTGAAAACTCAATGGGCTTCCACGCCCCGCAGGAAGCCGCCCGCATCCTGGGTGAGGCAATTGATTACGCACGGTGCGGTCAGCTTGAGATGGCAAAACTGCCATCTGCTGCACATTAAAAATAAAAAATAGTGCCGTAATCGCCTGACGTATAGATGTTTTTGTTGCCCTGTCAGCTTGACATAAACTTTGTAGATTTATTCTTGGACAACCTGGTTTAGCTTAGTAATTATACCCTATGGTACTCAGTATCGTGGCGTCATTTTTACTTACATTTTCAGCGCTTGTTTTATTGTCGTATTGATTTATCCAGCTCAAGTTCAACGATAGAGATTTTGCAAGCTTATGCCGTAATCCCATATCAGACTCCAGCCGCCAATCTACAAGGTCCTGCGGCACGGGTAAAAAGTCTACTTTAAAATAGAATAGCGTTGAGGGAAGGATTTGCCAATCGAGGGAATTTCCTATTCGCAAACCAGGGCTCGTCTGGTGAATATCGTTACGAAATCTTTCATAGGTAAATGAAGGGCCTATTTCAGATTTATATTTTAACTTTTCTCGTTCGATAAATCGGTATCCAAATCCGGTTGATGTGATAGAACGCAGGTTCAGTTTTTCTATCTCATCATGTTCCACACTCTCCTGGTAAAACGAATACAGTCTTCTTTTGTGTTTTCGCTCATATTTCAATGTGCCCCGTTGCTCATCTGCATTTTTCACACTGTCTTTCGTCTCGAAAAGAAGGAGACCGTTAAAATACATATTATCTTTCGTTCTTTCGCAGGAAAAGTCAGTTTTTACGTTGGTTGTTAATGCCTCTTTATTTCCTTTCTGGATTGTGAGACCGGCATCGATATTTCCCTTCCATGGCTTCTTTTGTTGGACAGCGTTCTGCTGTGGCGCATTTTGCGGTTTCAGCGGTGATGAGGAGAAAGGATCATTTGTCACTCCTTGCTCCGATTGTTCTCTCTCATGCAAAAAGAATGAGCGGTTGGCTATGATTTCTTCAGGATAAATGTCCTGTATGTTATCAGTTGTCTTGAAATCTATGTCTTTAACGGAAAAACTATCTGTACTTGTTGTAAGAATAGAAAATTTCTTCCGATTATTCTCATGACTCACGATAATAATTTCTTTATTCCTTGAAATGAGACTGACTATACGCCATTGAATAAATACAATGTTGTCCCGTCCTTGTTTGACGGATATATATTCTTCGTCAACCCCCACGGTTTCCCCAACGATAATATCGCCGTCGATGGTCTTTATATCATCGGGAAATACGCTATCCATAAGGCTTAAAAATATCAATATGGTGGTTATCGTCTTTAAGTAATAGTACTTCATACAAGTTATTTATTGTCTTCTTGTTGAAGGTGTTTCTGTACGGTATGGTCAGGAAAAGGCGCTATCGAACGGATATGAATATCGCGCTGGGGGAAGGCGATTTCGATATTATTTTTTTGAAACACTTCGTCGATGGCAAAATTCAACTCGCTCTGGGTAAACCAGCGTTTTCCGGGATCTTCTGCCCAAAAGTACAATTCAAAAATCAATGCGCTTTCGCCAAATTCCGCAAACCGCACGAAAGGTTCCGGGTATGTTCTTACGTTGGGATTCTGTTTGACGATTTCCAATAAACATTTCTTCACCAGTGCTGTATTTGAGCCATAAGCAACCCCTACCTTTGCACAACCTCTTATTTGCGGGGCCGGATGAGTTAAATTGGTTATCTTAGTCTCAATAAACTTTGAATTGGGCACGGTCATGGTGATGCCGTCAGGAGTAATGATTGTGGTGCTTCTTGCATTGATTTTTTCGACTGTGCCCAACGCGCTGTCTTCCAGTACAATAACATCTCCAACATGCATGGGACGCTCTATGAGGAGAATAATACCGCTAATAAAGTTGCTGATAATGTTCTGCATACCAAACCCAATACCAATACCAAATGCGCCGGCAAAAATTGCCAGACTTCGCAAAGGAATACCGGCTATATTAAGCCCGATAAGTATGGCAATCCCTATGATGGCATATCGCGCCATGGTTGATAACGTATATCTTGCCCCCCGGTCGAAACGCAGTTTGTAAAACACTTTTTTATCCAGCAGGGTTTTTGTATGCCGCGCGATAAAAAATGAAACAATAAGCACTATTAACGCAATAATTATTTTTAGGGGTGTGGTGTATTTGCCTTCCTCAAAAACAAAACGATACCGTAATCCACTGCCAAAAGCGCTTAGAATTGCTCCAATCTGTCCGACTGTTTTTTGAATCAGATAAGGAGCGGCGGGAGACCCAAGTGCATCACGAAAAGTACCAAACCAAACGCGTATAATAATTATTGCGGTAAGAATGGAAACAACGTAATTGAAAGATGTCTGGTATATTTGAGTAAGAGAACGAAATTTCTTTTCCTCCTCCGCAGTCGTGCCTTTTTTGATGTTATTTCTTTGCAGTTGCCTTTCTCTGACGTAGTTTAAACGGTACAGAAGGAACTTCCATACACAGAATGCAATAAATGCAATTGCAAAACTTTTTATGCACGTCTTCAATAACACATACGTGAGTATGGCATAACCGAGACTTCGTACTGCAAAGAGAACGACAATAAAAACTATAAAGATTGGATACATTATGGTAATAATACGATTGATGAGCTTTCCTAATTGGCTTTCTGCGTCAGGTAATAGTTTGAATATGAGCGTTTTTTGGGTAGCAAGCCACAACAAAAGTATTAATATCCCCACACGGTAAATAAACCAGAGTAGTTCAAGAACATCATTCTTGTATTGAAATATGGTGAGTACAGAAATTATCGATAATAAAACCAAAGAAAATAACAAAATAATACTCAAAGATTGATAAAGATGCTTTGGCGATACATACGCAAGCGAGGTAAACAGTTTTTTATCTCCCTTTTCCGGACTAAAGGCCTCAATCAGAAAACCTTTGAAAACTCTGTAAGTGGCAATATAGATGAGTACCTGTATAGTTGCCTTTACTGCTGGAATTTTTAGGTCAAAAAAAACTGCGACAAGTACGGCAAGAATAGTCAATAATATGGCAAATATACTTTTTTGCAGGATTATAAAAAGACTGTAGAAAAGTCTTTTTTTGTAGTCAGAAGATTCCTCGTATTCAAAGAATTCAACTGCCTTTTTTGCGCAAAGACGCCGGATACGTCGTTTCGTAAGGTAACATCCCATGGCTAACAGTGCTATTCCGCACAATTTTACCCAGAAGATGAGGGTATGCTTATTTTGTGCTACATATGTTATAAAATCTTTTGTATGCAGTTGGACTGCGTTGAACAAATAGTCTAATCGGGTATAGCTGCCTGCTATGTCTTTATATAACACAATAAATGTCTTTGTAGAAATCGTACTCCTTAGCCTTGTCCAGACATTTGCCGCCTTCATATTATTCAAGTTTTCTTTAGTCTTATCCAACAGGGTTAACGCATTTTTCTTGGTTTCCAGTCGTTCATACAATCTATCTAGTCTTGCAGATATAAGTCCGGACTGCTCTTCCAGTGTCTTTGTTATGTGGCGTGCATATTCTGTTGCCTTTCCTGCCAATTCTTTGTCTTCAAATAATGTTACCTCTTTTTCAATTTTTGAAATTCCCTCATAGGCCATAGACAGATTATCTGAAACCAGCTCTTCCTCCTGTTTTACAGAAGGGATGAGGCTTTCCAACGCCGTTATTGCCTCCGAGAAGCGTTTTATTTCTGACTCAACTTTTTTTAGCGATTCTTCAACATCTTCTAACACCGCTCCTTTGTTTATTAAATCTTCGACTTCTGCTTCTAACTTTCTATGTTCAGTAACGTCTTTATATCGTTGTGCGCCTATGGTAATAAGTTCGTCCTTCTTTTTTGCCACCAACCCAATTTGCTTATGCACCTCAGCCTCTAACTCCAACACCCTCTTTTTTTCCGGAGAGGTCGTTACCATTTGTTCCTGTGCAATTTCCTCGGTTTTCCTGGCGGTTTCCTGTATGGTCTTTTCTGCTTCTGCCCTCGTAACCTCTGCAACTTTCTGCGTTACCTCCTCGGCTTTTTTTGCTGCTTCCAACTCTGCCTGTTTCTTTTTTAATTCTTCCGCCTTTATCCTTTCTTCCAAACGTCTTGCCTTTTCAGCTAAAAAGGTAGAATTAAGTTCAGCATTTTTCAATGCCTGTACCGCTTCATCATAACGGATCTTTGCTGTTTCAAGTTTTTTCCCAAATATTGCGACCCACTGCGTATTTATGGTCTTTTCCCACGCAACAATACCCGTAATCTTTTCTTGCGCCACTTTCATAAGGGCTTCTTCCGGGATTTTTGCTTTTAAAGATTCTAAATTCTTCGTAAGGTCTTGCTCTTTAACTGACAACCGTACTTTAACATCTTCGAGTTCCTTGATAAAATGTGAAACAAGTGTTTCCTTTTCCCTGAGGCCTGCTTGCACTGCGGTTATGAAACCTTTTGCAATATCCGCCTCTTTTTTAATCGTGGATAATTGATCCGATGGTATTACAGCAAGAGTGTCAGACATTTTCATTACAGAATCCAATAACATAATCCGGTCAGCGTAAATCTTTGCTTGATTTTGAAGGGCAGTAATCTGATCTTTATATGCCTGTATCTGTTCATTGTCTACGTCGACTTTTTGTTTAACAATCCCAAGTTCCTTATCCAGTACTTCTAAAAATTCGGGATTTATCGCCCCTGCCTGATAGGCTTTTTTCTCTTGCTGTAACTTTTCGAGATAAGCATCTGTTGTTTCTGCATCGTTTTGTAAATTCGATATGAATGACTCTATTTCGCTAACAGATTTATCAACGCTAGCCTTTACCTCATCCGCCTTATTTCGGGCATTTTCAACATCTTCTGCCTTTACCGTTAGGCCTATTTCTGTGAGCGTTACTCCCTCATCCTTTCCTTTTTCAGAGAAAGTGACGAGTTTTTCCAGTGACTGGGCATGCACAGGAGAACAGAGAAAAACTATCCATAAAACGCAAACACTCAAATACAGAAGGAATCCACTTCCAGAGAAAAGGGTACATGGAAAAGTAATTCTTTTTTTTAGCATTACGTACTTCATAAGCGTCTCCATCTCATCTTAAAATCGGTTCAAACTTCATGTCAAATTATTTTGAGCAAGGATGTTTTTGTATGCGTCAATAGTGTACTTATCAGGGAATATGGGCGGCAGTTGCATGACCTTCGAGGCAGGCTTGAGAGAAGTCAACAAAATCCAGAGAAAGGGACTTATACTCCAGAATATGATAAGGATTGAAAATGCGCAAAAGGCAGGTTTCTTAAATATCTTTTCCACCATGTTTAATGCGAGTTCTTTAGAGGTACAGTATTACGGTTTTTCTGATTTTCCGCTGGATACTTTTGCCTTCCGCTTGGTTTGATAAATTACACCTAAAGCGAAATGTGCCTTGTCGTCGTTTGGGTTGAGTTCTAAGGCTTTTTGTAAGGATTTAATAGCCTCTTCAAGTTGATCCTTCTTTGCATAGGCTACGCCCATATTATAGTAAGCGTCCGAATATTGAGGGTTAATTTCTACAGTTTTTTTAAAGGCGGCAAGAGATTCATCCATGGCGTCCATAGAAGCATATGTGACACCTAAATTATAATGTCCCTTTTCAAATTTTGGGTTAAGCTCCACGGCCTTTTTAAAGGCTGCCAGGGCATCTGAATATTGCTTCTTTCCATGATAAACGATCCCTAAATTATAAAATGCCTCGGTATACTGTGGAGATGATGCAATAGCCTTCTTTAGGCTTTCAATGGCTTCATCTAACCGACCCGCCTCATAATAAATTACACCGAGATTGTTATATGCCTTTACAAAATTGGGTTCAATTTCCAACGTTTTTTTGTATGCGGTGATGGCATCTTCTACCATTCCTTTTTCACTATACACAATCCCGAGGTTATAATGCGCCTCGGCATAGTTGGGATTTTTTTCAACAGCCTGTTGAAATTCCTTAAGTGCGGCATCCAAAGATTCATCTTTACCCTGATCCTGGCTATAACCCACGCTTACTAAAGATAATAGCATAAGCACTGTAACGATACACATCTTCATAACCTGACTCCTCTTAAACAATTTCGAGTTAATTAATTGGCATACGGCCTTCTTTTAAAGGTTCACACAATTTTATCATATGAATTGATTCAGTCATTCCGGATATAGGAGGTTGAATTTTATGGTCTTTTAACGTAGTAATTGATGTTTCTTGAATGCCTCCAAGGAGAAATGAAGGCATAAGATATTTTCTTTCTGTTGCTTGCTGGACTATAGGTTCACGTTCTTCTGTTGTAAAGATCAAATGAGAAATTTCCTCAGTCATATTACCCACATATGACTCCATCTTATATTTTCCGGTCACAAATGCTGTTCCCATTTTAATCACGGGCGCAGGTGGTGTAATATGTAAGAATTCTAAGTTTGTGCCCGACGTAATTGTATCTGCAATCGTTGTTTTAAGTTGATCAGGAGATATTGCTGATGATAATTTTTCATGTTCAGATTCCGAAACTACTGTTGGAATTTCTTCTTTGCTTACTAAAGCAATTGGCTCTTTTTTGATGGTTTTTAAAATCTTATGAACGAGCAGGTCTCCCACTAATAATTGCTTCAGGGAGGCATCTTTTTTAACAACTTTTAAATAGTGATAATTCACGAAGATTAATGCGATCCCAAAACCTATTACAATTACTGAAGTAATGATCTTAGAGACGAAAGGAAAGAATTTCATAACGAGGTGAAACAAAGCGACAAAGATTAACGCAGATACTCCAACCTCTAAAAGGCCGGCTTGTGGTGAGCCTGTCGAAGTAAAATAAACCATGACAAGTATTATTACCAGAAACCATATGCAAACATGTGCAACCATGTGCTTCCATGTATTCATGGGTTTATGAGAAGCCAGTATCTTTGCTGGTTCTGCAAGTTTATTGTTTTTGTCTATTTGGTTGTTTTTTTCTGTCATAGATATATTTATTGTATTAATTTAGTTTTTTGAAAAAAATCCTGCGTGAATGGTATTTATTGTAGGGGCAGGTTTCAAACCTGCCCCTACACGGCATGTAAAATATTGTCATTGTTGGAAATTTTTCAAAAAACTAAATTGTTACTATGTATTGAATTGAAAAGAGAACATTTGAAAACGCTTATTTAGTTCACACATAGAAACGCACTATATGGTGAATATGCACTATATAATCCATATGCTAAGGCATTATT
>JAUSDH010000064.1 GCA_030650655.1 Candidatus Brocadiaceae bacterium | reverse complement strand
AAGAGGCCGAAAAGTTTATTTTTGACACGAAGAGAAGAAAAAGAGCAACTAAGGGGGAGGCGGAGGCTCATACGAAGGAGGAGGCATTAAAAAATATCAGAGAAGCCATTGAATTGTATCTTGAACCAGTTGACGATGATCTGAGGTTTAATCCTGATGCACAAGTGTTAGAAATTGCAATATGACAAAAGTCCCGAATTTGAATTACGGACAGGTCGTTAATGCTTTACGTCGTGATGGATGGGTAATTGTCCGGCAAAAAGGCAGTCACATACGTTTGCAAAAGCATACGACAGAAAGAACACTAAAACTCACAGTTCCAGCGCACAACCCTATCAAGAGGTTTACATTATCTCATATCATTAAACAAGCACATTTATCCGTTGATGAATTTACAAGATTGTTATAGAAATCGAAACGCGTTTTCCTGAAAAGTCAGAAATTTCGCAACCTTCTTGCCTATCTTGCCGAGCAGGTGATTGAGATGAACAAAAAGAAGAACGAGGAAATAAAAGGTTTTCTGAAATGGTTAGAACGTGAAATCGGCGCAGAGATTAATTGCCTTGCCAATTAGACTGCCATAAAGGAATATCACGAAACCGACTTTAATCAACTCCTCGAAGTCATTAAAAGGAATAGAAACAAAATATCCGTAGACCCTTCCGACCGGAAGACCCAGGAACTGCTTGAAAATCAATTTACTGGAAGCTTGTTAATCCTCGAACCATTGAAAGCCAGAATTTTTAAGACAGACGAGTTGATAGACGAAATAGTTTATCGGCTATATAGTCTGACAGAAGAAGAAATAAAGATTGTTAAAGGAGGTGTATTCAAGTAAGGTTTTTTATTATAATCTTCAGAAATCAGATATAATTGAGGAGCATCTCGGGTCGCATCTTAATTATTAAATAATGATAGATATAAAATTAAAACAGATAATAACCTAACAATGCAATGCAACCGACAGCAAAAGTGCAACGGCTAATTTTATGCTAAGGAATTTCAATCTTTTGTGATTCCCCTCTAAAAAGAGGGGATAAATGGGTGTGTAAGTTTGCCGCAACACACCCCCAGCCCCTCTTTCTAGAGGGGAGCTAAAAGTCGCTGCCGAAGGCCTAATTTAAAACGTTCGGCATCTCCGCTATCAATAACCGTAATAGTTCACCGCAAAGGGCGCGGAGAATGCAGAGTGACAACCCCCTTAGTCCCCCTTTACTAATGGGGATTGTTTCGGGTGTCCCCCTTAACAAACTAGGGGGATTTGAGGGGTTGTTATGCGATCTCTGCGGTGCGCTGAACTGTTACCAATAACCTTATAGGTAGATCATGGCTATTTCCCCAAAACCTGAAGATTACCAAAAGTCCGATTATTCACTTCTTCTGAATGGCTTGAAAGAGAGTGTAAAGGATTTGTCGCCAGCCTATTTTGCAATGGTTATGGCCACAGGGATTATTTCCATTGCAGCCCACTTGTTAGGGATGCCGCTTGTCGCTGTTGCCCTGTTCTGGCTGAATATCGTTACTTACCTGGTCTTATGGTTCCTGAATGTGCTGCGAGTCATTTGGTTCACGAGCCAGTTCTTCAGCGATATGGTCGACCACAAGCGTGGCCCGGGTTTCTTCACGTCCATTGCCGGATCCTGCGTTCTCGGCAGCCAGTTCGTGCTGATATCAGGGAACTATCTGGCTGCAACATTTTTATGGGTACTGGGAATCATTCTTTGGACAGGTTTGACCTATACCATTTTCACCGCCTTTACCATTAAGGAGAATAAGCCCACTCTGGACGAGGGCATCACCGGTGCATGGCTGCTTGCTGTTGTCTCCACCCAGTCGATCGCTGTTCTGAGCGCCCTCATAGCCTCGCACTGGAAACAGCCTTACAAGCTTGAGGTAAATTTCTTTGCCCTATCTATGTGGCTGTGGGGTGGTATGCTTTACATCTGGATGATTTCCCTCATTTTCTACCGTTACACGTTCTTCAAGTTTTCCCCCGGCGACCTGACGCCGCCCTACTGGATCAACATGGGGGCAATGGCCATCTCCACGCTTGCTGGTTCTCTGCTGATTGCCAACTCGCCTGACGCTCCATTCCTTCGGTCGCTGCTTCCGTTCCTGAAAGGTTTCACGGTATTTTTTTGGGCGACCGGGACATGGTGGATTCCCATGCTCTTCATTCTGGCCATGTGGAGGTATGTCTACAAGCGCTTTCCACTGAGGTACGACCCCTTATATTGGGGAGCGATCTTCCCTCTGGGCATGTATGCCGCTTGTACATTCCAGATGGCACGGGCGATGGAGCTGGATTTTCTGCAGGTGATTCCGCGCTATTTTGTATACATAGCGCTGTTGGCCTGGCTGGCAGCCTTCTCCGGGCTGGTTTACAAGCTTGTGTGTCGCCTGCTCGTTTTCTTAAACAAGCGAGGCCGCCCGAAACATTAAGTTCAATCCCGAAACGATTTGTTTTTCAATATTATTTCTTTGGGGTTGCGTGGGATTTCTTCGGTATAATGCTGCGATGCAAAAGGCTTCCCCGCCACCAATAATACCTTTCAAAAGAATAATAGCTATTAGGTGTACTCTGTTTCTCCCAAAGGCAGCACCCTTTTCCCCTGAATCTGTCCTGCAACGGTAACAGATCGCCCTTTCGTATAGATATTTAAATCAAGATAGCTATCATTATGTACCAGAAACCTTCCTTCCGATTTGTCAATATCTTTGGGTTCTCCCCGGAACCCAGCAGGACTTTGTAATATCTCAAACCATGTTCCTTCTTTGGTATTTTTGGCATCGATAATAATTCCACTCAAGATAACCATTTGGCCTTGATAGTGTTCAGGGGCATTTATTATTTCTTTAAAAGTGATATCTGGTCTTACCTGTTCCCTAATTTGCCTGGATATAACCGGCGTACAACCAGCCAGCAATAGTAACACTACAAGTAATATCGATTTGGATAGAATGAGGCATTTATCGCTTTTTACCATTTTATTACCTCTTATTTCAGGAAAACCTCATCTGGAAGACCTCAAATCGATATCCAAATTTATATATTCATGTGCTTTGAAAGTAGCAGAAATAAGGCTTGTTTTCAAACGGTATGGCATGAAGAGTTTGATGCGAGAATATGGGATAACCAATTTGAAGGAGATGTATGCTTTGGAAAACTTGACAAACTTGCTAATCAGGCAATTTCTGATTTCGAAACGGGTAAATGCAAGGAGACATGAAGTATTTTACCAGCCATTCATTTGGGGAGCGTTATAAATACTTACCACCAGAAATGCAGAAATTATATCCCTCATTTCGTTCGGAATGACACAGTATATTGCTGAATAAAGTGAGGCAGATCATCCTCCCTTGTTCGAAATCCTCAAACATTCAACTGCCCACTTTTTGTATCAAAAGCTCGTTCACTATTTTTGGATTTGCCTTGCCTTTGGTTTCCTTCATTACCTGTCCTACCAGAAAGGCAAGGGCGTTCTTTTTCCCCTTCTTATAATCTTCTATTACACTGGGATTGACTGCTATCACTTTATCAATTACCGATTCAATCAACCCCTCATCGCTGATCTGCGCCATTCCTTTCTCTTCAACAATCTTCTGGGGTTCTTTGCCCGTTTGAATCATCTCAGAAAATACCTCTTTTGCAATGGTACTGCTGATGGTACCTTTCTCAATGATTTCAACTAATGCTGCCAATTGCCCGGGTTTAATTGGCAAATTGCTAATATCCAACTTCCTGTCCTTTACTTCTCTCAATAAATCATTAATTATCCAGTTAGAAAAGGCCTTGGGACGATCCAGGATTTTCACACATTCCTCAAAGAAATCAGCAAGCACCTTTTCTTCTGTAAGGATACTGGCATCATAATCAGAGAGTTTAAATGCCTCAATAAACCTTTGTTTTCTTGCCAGTGGGAGTTCGGGAATAGAATTTTTTACCTCAGACAGCCACTTTTCATCAATTAAGACAGGCAAAAGGTCTGGTTCCGGGAAATACCGATAATCCTGTGACTCTTCCTTTGAACGCATCCGCTGGCTCTTCTCGCCTACCTCATCCCACAATCTGGTTTCCCTGTCAATGGTTTCTCCCCTGTCCAGCAATTCAGACTGTCTCATTGCCTCGTATTCAATAGCCTTTATAACAGACTTCATCGAGTTAAGATTTTTTATTTCGACCCTGTTGCCGAGCTTGTCAGTCCCCTTTTTTCTCAGTGAAATACTCGCCTCAAACCGGAGAGAACCTTCCTGCATCTTACAATCGGAAACCTCTGTGTACAAAAGTATCTTTCTCACTGTCTGCATATAACTTTCTACTTCATCCACAGTTCTCATATCCGGATACGAAACAATCTCAAGCAAGGGGACACCAGCCCTATTAAAGTCTACAAGGCTGTAATTAGCGCCGGGTTCCTCAGGATGAATGAGCTTTCCCGCCTCTTCCTCCAAATGAACATTATGGATGCGAACCATCTTTATTGACCCATTCACGAACATATCCATGTGCCCGTCTATGCCCAGATTATAATAATTTTGGGAAATCTGGTAGTTTTTCGGTAAATCAGGGTAGTAATAACTTTTTCTGTCGAAATTCGTGAAGCGGTTAATCTCACAATCCAAAGCAACTGCCGCCTTTAATGCATATTCAAATGCCTTTTTATTCATAACCGGTAAAACCCCTGGCATACCAAGGCAAATTGGACACACATGCGTATTAGGTTCGGCGCCAAATTTCGTACTGCATCCACAAAACAACTTGGCTATTGTGGCTAATTCTGCATGAGTTTCTAATCCGATAACAACTTCGTATTCCATATTAACAACCTTCAGCAATTTCTTTTTGCCACCAAGACACCAAGTCACAAAGTTTTATCTGAGTCTCTGTGTTTCTGTGGCCATTTATAATTTAATCACACTTACACGGAGGAACTTTTTAGTGGAGGCTTCTTCAAATGAAAATCAGTCTCTCGTTCAAAAGCATATGCAATTTGTAAGATTTTTTTTTCTTCAAAATGTTTTGCAAGGATTTGCATTCCGATAGGCAGCCCTGTTTCTGAAAATCCACAAGGAATAGAAATACCTGGAATGCCTGCAAGATTAGCTGGAATGGTATAGATATCGGAAAGGTACATTTCCAAAGGATTATTAGCACGCTCCCCGATTTTAAAGGCAGGGACAGGAGACGTTGGACAAATGATACAATCTACCCTTCCAAATGCGAAATCAAAATCGTTTTTTATTAGATTCCTTACCTTTGATGCCTTCAGATAGTATGCATCATAATAGCCGGAACTCAATGCATAGTTTCCCAGCATGATACGGCGTTTGACTTCGTTACCAAATCCTTCTGAACGAGTACGGCAGTACATATCAATTATTCCACGTGATTCTCCCGTCCGATAACCATATTTCACACCGTCATACCTGGCCAAATTAGAGCTTGCCTCAGCGTTTGCAACAATATAATAAACAGCAACAGCATATTCGGTATGCGGTAAAGATATGTCGACAACTGTTGCGCCAAGTTTTTCATATAGCTTCAAGGCATCCTTTACTGCCTTACTGACCTCTGTATTCAAGCCGCCTGCGAAATATTCCTTAGGGATACCAATCCGTAATCCCTTAACGCCTGAATCAATTCCATGTAAATAATCAGGAACAGGTACCTGTGCAGAAGTTGAGTCACGTAAATCATTACCAGCGATTACCTGTAACAAGAGCGCTGCATCTTTTACATCCTTTGTAAAAGTGCCTATCTGGTCTAAGGAAGACCCGAAGGCGATCAGCCCATAGCGCGACACCCTGCCGTACGTTGGTTTTGTCCCTACAACACCACAAAGAGCCGCTGGTTGTCTCACAGAACCGCCCGTATCAGACCCAAGAGCTAAAAATGAGAAGTCTGCAGCTACAGCGGCAGCTGAACCACCACTAGATCCACCAGGAACACATTCATGATTCCAGGGATTGCGTGTTATTTTATAACCGGAATTTTCTGTTGATGACCCCATTGCAAATTCGTCTAAATTCGTCTTGCCTATAATTATAGCATCTTCTTCTTTCAGACGTTTAACAACAAAGGCATCATAAGGTGGGATGAAATTTTGAAGGATCTTTGAAGCACAGGTAGTGGTTAAATTTTTTGTGCAGATGTTATCTTTAACGGCGATCGGAATGCCTGCAAGCAATCCAACCTTCTGACGATTTGCAATCTTTTTGTCAACTTCTGAGGCTTTTTCTAAGGCTTCTTTTTCATTTACAGTTATAAATGCTTGAACATTCGGTTCGATATCTTTTATCCATTCAAATAGCTTCCCGACAAGCTCGGTTGCTTGTATTTCCCTGGATAATATTTTTTCTTTTATTTGGAGTGCAGTATGTCCTAAGAGTCTCAATGATTCTTCTCTTATTATCTGAATATTTTTATTCAATTACTTTTGGTACTTTAAAAAAAACACCCATTGTGGAAGGAGCATTGTATAGGGCGTCTTCTCTTGAAATTGGCAGTTCCAATTTATCCTCTCTAAATACATTGGTTGTATTTATAGAGTGTGCCATTGGTTTGATATCTTCAGTATTTAATTTGTTCAGTTTTTCAATATAGGACAATATATCGCTGAGCTGGTGAATAAAAACTTCTTTTTCCTGATCGGAAAGTTCAATCCGGGAAAGATTTGCAATGTATTCAATAGTCTTTTTATCGATTTTCATAGAAAGATTGCAGAGTAACTTTGTTTCTATGATGGCTACTTTACTACTTTACCAGCACTAATACAGCGAGTACAGACCTTGATTCTCTTTGCTGCGCCGTTAATCTTCGCTCTCACCATCTGCAAATTCGGCTTAAACGTTCTTTTTGTTTTGCCGGTAATTTTCCTTCCTACACCACCCTTCCACTTTGCTAACCCTCTCCGTTCTATCTGATTTCCAACCTGAGTTTTTTTCCCACATAATTCACATACGCGCGACATAATTATACCCCCGTCTCAATAATATTTTATCCCACTGCTTTTTCGTTCTTTTCCCAGCAATCTTCACATAAACCCTGGATTTGCAAACGATGAGAATCTGCCTTGAATTTATTCTTTCTACAAACTTCGTCCTGAAGCTTTTCTATCCTGTGTTCTGTAAATTCAATTATCTTTCCACAATTATTACAAACCAAATGGTCATGGTGTTCGTGCCCGTACACATGTTCATAGTGTGCATGTCTTTCACCAAAAATAACTTCTCTTAATAAGCCACTTTTTACAAGCAATGCCAAAGTACGATAAATCGTAGCCTTTGAAATTTTCATGTCGTTTAGTCTGAGATCGACTAACAATTCATCGGCCTCGAAATGTTTGTGGTTTTCAAACACTCGGTCTAAAATCGCCTGTCTTTCGGCTGTATATTTTAATTTTCTCGATGTTAGATATTCTTTAAATATTTCCTCTTTTTCAAGCATACCATCATCTTAAAATTTATATAAAGTATAAAAATTTGCCTAATTAAATAAAAAACCCATCTCGAAAATTCGAGACGGGTTTTTATAATAATTCCCGGCAGTAACCTACTCTCCCAGCTTTCACCAGTACCATCGGCGTAAGAACCTTAACTACCGTGTTCGGTATGGGAACGGGTGTATCATTCTTACTATGCCCACCGGAAAAAAATATAGATAATGAATAACTTAACGGTAACAATTGACTCTTTGTACGAATAATAATAATAAAAAGTCAAGCTTTTCGACTAATTAGTACCAGTCAGCTGAGTATATTACTATACTTACACCTCTGGCCTATCAACCTCGTAATCT
>JAUSDH010000057.1 GCA_030650655.1 Candidatus Brocadiaceae bacterium | reverse complement strand
CCATTGTGAAAAATTCTCGACTGCTGCCACCCGTAGGTGTCTGGACCGTGTCTCAGTTCCAGTGTGGCTGGTCGTCCTCTCAGACCAGCTACCCGTCTTAGCCTTGGTGAGCCGTTACCTCACCAACTAGCTGATAGGACATTGACCCCTCTCTAAGCGAATGGAACCTTACGGCTCCAAACATTTGACTATCAATACCGAGGTATCAATAGTTTTATTGAGTTTTAGCAACCCTTTCGGTAGTTCCGATTGCTCGAAACGTCGTTATCCTCATCTTAAAGGTAGGTTATCAATGCATTACTCACCCTTACGCCACTCGATTTGTATCCCTTTCGGAATACTCCCTCGTTCGACTTGCATGCCTAATCCACGCCGCCAGCGTTCGTTCTGAGCCAAGATCATACCCTTCATAAATTATAAAGGCGCTAAGCAAAGCTTAGCAATCTTAACTTTGCAATTTTAACTTTGTCCAACTCAAAAGCTGACATTTTTCAGCTTCACTACTCGCACGCATTTGACTTCTAATTTTAAAAGAGCAAAACCACTACCATAAACTGTAGAGTTCGTTATTGTATACAAAATTTTAAAAAAGTCAATAAGAAAAATAAACTTTTTCAATTTCCCAACAACTCCGAAGATTATACTTTCAAAAAAACATAAATGCAAGTACAAAAATCACATTTTTAAACAATGCTATTGAAAAAATCTCTAACGCAACTGAATAGTAACACTTAACTAATTTTAGCATTCCAAATATTTGCCTATATTTCTATATTTGTTATACCTATTCTCTATGAGTATATCAATTGGAGTGCTTTTAATTTCTTCTAAATATTTAAGAATATATGATTTGAGCGTATTAGCCATCGCTTTAGGAGATTTATGTGCTGCCCCAAGTGGTTCGGAAATAATTTCATCCACCACACCAAATTTTAACAAGTCCTTTGCTGTGAGCCGTAAAGACTCCGACGCCTCTGGTGCATTTTCACTGTTCTTCCACAATATAGCAGCACAACCTTCGGGCGAAATTACCGAATAATACGCATACTCCAAAATTGCAAATTTGTCACCAATACCAATACCTAATGCACCGCCACTGCCGCCTTCTCCTATGACAATGTTTATAATCGGAGTTTTCAACCGGCACATTTCATAAATATTCTCTGCAATTGCATACGCCTGTCCCCTTTCCTCAGCACCAATATCGGGATTAGCCCCAGGTGTATCTATTAAAGTAACTATCGGCAGATGGAACTTTTCTGCAAGTTTCATTTTCTGTAACGCCTTTCTGTAGCCTTCAGGATTAGGCATCCCAAAATTACAAGCAATACGCTCCTTAGTACTTTTTCCCTTTTGTTGTCCAATGACCAAAAGCCTTTCCTGTCCTATTCTGCCCAGTCCACAAATAATTGCTTTATCATCCCCAAAACGCTTATCTCCATGAAGTTCAACAAAATCATCAATCATCATGTTCACATAATCTGCTGTGAGAGGGCGTAATGGATGTCGCGCTATTTTGACGATATCGTATGGAGTTAACTTAGAGCACAACTTCTCTTGAAGCCGCTCATGCTTCTCTCTCAAGTATTTTATCTCAACACTTCTATCACAATTATCCTTTAAGGAAGCGTTTTCTAAATCCTCTATACGATGCTCAATTTCTAGGATAGAATTTTCTAATTCTGTTACAGTTTTTTCTGTCAAAGAAATCTCCTATTTACTTAAAATAAAAACCATTTGAACAATAATTCCCAAAAACACTTAATAATAGATTTTAAAATTCTAATTATTTTTCAATTTATTGCAAGTAAATTACAACCCATTATAATACTGTATAAAAAATGTATCATTAAAATTGTTACTTCTAACGGCTTAAAAACATTGACAAAAAGAAGTCTGATATGTAACATCTGATTTTCTTTATATACAAAAATATTTTATATTAATCTATCGTTTAAATGAAATTCGGAACTGTCTGTATAATTGGCCCAGGACTCATTGGTGGCTCTGTCGGACTGGGATTGAAAAAGAAAAATTTGGCAAAAACTATCGTTGGTGTTGGCCATAGGACTTCCTCGTTAGAAAAAGCCACTAAAATGCATGCTATTGATATCGGCACATTAAATAGCGAGGAAGCTGTTAAAGATGCTGATATTGTAATCCTAGCCACATCCGTGAATAAAATTATTGACACTGCAAAAAAAATTATCCCCTTCATGAAAAGTAATGCCATCCTTACCGATGTCGGCAGCACAAAAAAATATATTGTTGAGCAAATTTCCCATAATATAAGAAAAGACATTACCTTTGTCGGTGCACACCCGATAGCAGGTTCAGAGCAAAGAGGTGTTGAGTTTGCTTCGGCAGACCTTTTCGAAGGCTGCACCTGTATCATAACACCCATAGACAATCACACAGCAGAGGTGGAAACAATATCCCATTTGTGGCGACTCTTAGGCGCTAAAATAACCTATTTAACCCCGGAACAGCACGATGAAATACTGGCATTTGTGAGTCATCTGCCTCATCTGGTCGCATCGTGTCTGATAAATTCGATTAAAAAAGAGCACCTCGCTTGTGGCGCTAGTGGACTAAGAGACACCACAAGAATAGCATCTGGCGACCCGGAGTTATGGATGCATATCTTTGACCAAAATCGTGAAAACATCATAAAATCAATAGATCTCTTTATAACAGAACTTGGCAGATTTAGAAACGATCTCTTAAACAAAAATAACGCCAAGATACTCGATAGGTTAAAAAATGCAAAGTTATCGCGTGATAACGTATTTCACAACAACTCAACAAACAAAAACACAAACAAATAAAGTCTAAATGTACTCAAGAATCGAGGTATTTTTAAAAAACGAATTCCCTGACCCCATAGGGAATAATATACTCTCAGAAATCGAAACATTTGGTTTCCATGGAGTATCCAATATCAGGGTTCGCCAGGTTTACATCATTTTTGGAAATTTGAACAAAAATGATCTGGAAACTATTGCCCAAAAACTTTTGGTAGATACTATTACCCAAGATTATCAGATTTCCGATTCCGGATTGCGGATTGCGGATATCAAATCTCATTTCGTTGAAATCAGCCGCAAACCTGGAGTCATGGATCCTATTGAGCAATCAGTTTTAAAGGCACTCAGCGATATAGGAATACGTATAGATGGCGTTAAAACTGCGCAAAAGTATCTCATCAACGGAAATATCTCTCCTGAAATAATTCGCATCATCGCAACCAGGTTACTTGCAAACACAAAGATAGAAGATGTTTTTATTTACCCAGAAACACCCAATTACGATCATGGGAATATCCACTATTTCTTTAAAAAAAAGACCATCCCGTTATTAAATGCCGACAACAAACAATTAGAAGAAATAAGTTTGTGTGGCCAGCTATCTCTCAATTTACAAGAAATGGAATCAATTCAAAAATATTATAAAACCCTTAAACGAGAACCGACAGACATCGAACTTGAAACAATTGCACAGACATGGTCAGAACACTGCGTTCATAAAACATTCAAAGGTATTATTGATTTCAACGGAATTAAAATTGACAATTTATTAAAAAACACCATCATGAAGGCAACCAGTGAACTCAACAAGACCTGGTGTGTCTCTGTATTTAAAGACAATGCCGGCATTATCCGTTTTGACGATTTTTACAATATTTGTTTCAAGGTAGAAACCCACAACCATCCGTCTGCCATTGAACCTTACGGAGGCGCCAATACCGGTATTGGTGGCGTAATCAGGGACGTCATGGGTACAGGATTAGGCGGGAAACCCATCCTTAACACAGACGTATTCTGTTTTGGGCTGCCAGACACCCCGCAAGATAAAATTCCCAAAGGTGTGTTACATCCAAAAAGAATTTTTAAGGGTGTTGTTGCGGGAGTGCGAGATTATGGCAACCGCATGGGTATCCCCACGGCAAACGGCGCTATCTTTTTTGATGAGCGATACATTGGCAATCCCATCGTTTTTTGCGGAACTGTGGGCATTATACCAAAAGACAAATGTCAAAAAATGTCTCATCCTAACGACCTCATTGTCGTTGTTGGCGGCAGAACCGGCCGCGATGGTATTCATGGTGCAACTTTCTCGTCAACAGAATTACATGAACAATCCGAACAGATATCCGGAGGTGCCGTCCAGATAGGTAATGCCATAACAGAAAAAGCATTGTTGGACACCCTTTTACAAGCACGCGACAAAGGTCTGTACAACTGTATCACCGATTGTGGCGCTGGTGGTCTTTCCTCTGCAATTGGTGAAATGGGTCAAGACCTCGGTGCGCTAGTAAATTTAGAAAAGGTACCCCTTAAATACGAAGGACTTTCCTATACAGAAATCTGGATTTCCGAGGCACAAGAACGGATGGTACTTGCGGTTTCACCAGAAAAAGAACACGATATCCTTAATCTGTTTAAAGCGGAAAATGTTGAAGCGACAGTCATCGGAAGATTCACAAATGACAAAATACTCCGCTTGTTCTACAATTCCCAGATCGTTGGTGAAATAGAAATGGAGTTTCTCCACAATGGCATACCTCGATTGGAACGGAAGGCCACGTGGCACAAACCCACCTGCGAAGAACCTAATTTAAGTGAAAAAGAAGATTATGGGACAGATTTAAAAAAGATACTTTCCGCATGGAACGTCTGTAGCAAAGAATGGGTCATACGCCAATACGACCACGAAGTACAGGGCGGAAGCGTCTTAAAACCCCTTCAGGGTATCCATGATGATGGGCCAGGCGATGCCTGCATTGTTACGCCGGTACTGGGATCTAAGAAGGGTATTATTGTATCAAATGGCATGAACCCACGATACGGAGACATAGATCCATATCACATGGCCGCATCAGCCATTGATGAGGCATTGCGGCAAATCATAGCCGTTGGAGGAAGTTTAGAACAGGTTGCGCTTTTAGACAACTTTTGCTGGGGCAACACCAATAAACCAGATCGTCTGGGCAGCCTTGTGAAGGCTGCACAGGCCTGTTACGACATCGCCTTTGCATACGGAACTCCATTTATCTCTGGAAAAGATAGTTTGAATAATGAATTTATTACTGACAAAGAGACGATTGTAATACCACCGACCTTACTTATTTCTGCTATTTCAATAATGGAAGATATACGGAACGCCGTATCAATGGATATCAAAGAACCTGGCAATCTGGTTTATCTCATCGGTCTTACTCGCCCGGAGCTGGGTGGTTCACATTATTATCATATCCACGGATACAAAGGAAACAACGTCCCAAAGGTAGACGCCGTCTTAGGAAAAAAGATCATGAATACGATTTCCCAGGCAACAAAACAGAGAATTATCAGGTCTTGCCATGACTGTTCAGAAGGCGGCCTGGCAATCGCTGCATCGGAAATGGCATTTGCGGGGGGATACGGTATAACGTTAAACCTTTCTGCAATTGCCGCAGACGGGTCGATTCAAAGAAATGATATCCTTCTTTTTTCTGAATCAAACAGCCGCTTTGTTATCGAGGTACGACCGGAACATCAGAAACAATTTGAAAAATTAGTAAAAGATATTCCTTGCGGTCTGTTAGGAAAGGTTATACCAGAACCACTACTCAAGATATACGGTTTAAACAATAAACTCATTGTCAACGAAAACATTTATGACCTGAAAGAAGCGTGGCAAGCACCTCTGAGGTGGTAAATGTATGAGGAGATTACAAAATTTGGAAGGAACGAACCATGTTCATGTGGAAGTGGTAAAAAGTACAAAAAATGTTGTATGAACAAAAAGGCACATGGGACACAGGAAGATGATTTTACCTTAAACAACGATTTTATTATAGACAACCAAATTAGCGATTACGGTATTCCAGAAATTAACGATGCATTTTTTGATAAAAACCCATTCAAAGAAATATCAGCAGCAAAATTTTTATGTTTTAGTCTGGTAGAACCAGGACTTGATATAACTGCTGCAAACCTTGTAAAGCAATTCACATCTCGTTCAGAAGCAGAGGAGAAAAGGATTAAAGAAACAAATGACATAACAGAATTACTTAAAATAATGAGAGCATATCCAGACACTCTCAATCAACGTTTATTGGTAAGTAAAATTCTTCAATACAAAGATGCAGCTATCCCAACAATCATAGATGAACTGAAACATACAAATAACAATGCCTTTACTGAACTGGCAATAAAGATTTTATATGAGACAAAAAATGAATATCCTCATGAAGTATTAAAATTAATAAAATTGCCAGTCAGAAATCCATATACCTTATCTTCATTATGTCTTTTACTTGGATTGATAGGATATAAAGAAGCTCTAAAAACATTATGGGACTGTTATCATTTCTTAAAAGAGAGATTTCCACGTGAAAGTTTTGCACAGGGCCCCTTATTAGGTCTATACGAACTTTATGAAAAGGGGTATGGTAATACAGAAAATGATAAATACAATAGTAGGTAATTCTTATTCAATGTGAGTGTAAAGAAAGATTCCATAATGGTGGATTCGGCACAGAAACCGGCACCTTAATCAACCGATTCTGGCGTTTGATTCCCGAAAATGGACTTTCATGGATAACAACAATAGGCGCAACGCCTGGGCTGGTTCAATCGTCCTCGATTGAACCTAAAAGTTTGGAACGTCCACGGCACGTGCTAGCTTAAGGCCAGTAAATAATTCAAACTCTATGGTTCAATCTGCAAGATTGAACCAGCCCATTTGATAATTGATAAGTGAAGGATACCCCTATTATTTTTTTTCAAAACGTCGTTTTTGCGCAAATTGCCTTGACGCTGTCTGATTTAAACTATATATCGGGGAAAAACATGCTCAGGAGGGAAAAATTATGGAAAGGAAATATACGGCAATAGTTCGTAAAAGCAAGCTTGAATATGTAGCGGTATGCCTGGA
>JAUSDH010000040.1 GCA_030650655.1 Candidatus Brocadiaceae bacterium | reverse complement strand
AATAGCCATTGAGAAAAAGACATTATTGGCCTCCGGGGAAGAATTAGAAAACAAGATTATTACATTTCACAAGCTTGTCGCAAACCTGAAACAGGATAGAGAAGATATTACCTATCTGCTCAAGGGCGAATCGGACAAGTTGTGTTTAAAGGTAGAGGAGTTGTTAAAGACACTTGAGGAAACAGAAATACCCAGGATAAAACGGTGTCTACAGGATTTTTTTGAGAAAAATTCTGACGCCAATCCAACTGCTTTGAGAAATGAGATGCAGCAGGTTATTAAGGAAGAACTCATCAAGGGTTTTGACATATTCAGAAAAGCTACCGAAAGAATCATTTCAAACAACATTCAAGAAACCTTTAGCCGTTTTACAAAGCGCTCGAACGATATTATTCGCGAGTTTAAAACGGCGGCAGAGATACTTTTTGAGGTGGTCATGGATCCATTTGAATTTTCTGTGGTACTTCCAACATCATCGGGAAATACGCCTCAGAGAAACTGAATTATTATTTAACTCGCAACTATACTGAACGTCTTAAATACGTGGACATGTAATAGTCATTGCGGGCGACAGCGAAGCAATCTCAGGCAAAGATTGCTTCGGGCTAACGCCCTCGCTATGACAATTTTCTTTTAGCGTTCAATATAGATTTCCCACTCATAATTTCAAACATAATAAAAGGTACAGATTTTCCCTTGCGGGTTTGGAACCTGACCCCCCCGTTTGAAAAAACCCAAAGACGTGCGACTTGAAAGTCGCGTTACCGTAAGGAATGAATAATCTATTGTTTCAGCGCCCTCTTCAATACCTTACCCGTAGGACCGTGGGGCAGTTCCTTGCGGAATTCATAATATTTGGGGACTTTGTAATGTGGTAAACGCTGCATACAATAATTCTTGATTTCCTCTTCGGTGCACGTCGCGGACTCACGCAACGCTATGAATGCCTTTGGCGCCTCGCCGCGAAGCTTATCCGGCACACCAAGTACAGCAACCTCGAAGACCTTCTCGTGCCCGCTGATTATCTGTTCGATCTCATTTGGTGATACATTTTCACCGCTGATGATGATTAACTCCTTCTTTCTCCCGGTAATCCACAAAAATCCTTCGTCATCCAGTTTGCCGTAATCGCCTGTCTTCAGCCAGCCATCAGGCGTAATGGTCTCTGCCGTCTCCTTGGGTAACTTGTAATATCCCTTCATTACGTTAGGGCCCTTTACACATATCTCGCCCTCTTTGTTTAAAGGCAGTTTTTGACCGTCGTCGTTTAATATCTTCACCTCAAGATTACTCAGTGGCGGGCCAATACTGCCGGGCTTGCATTTTTCGGGAAGATTCACGGAAACTATCGCCGTGGACTCCGTCAATCCGTAACCCTCTGTTAAAGGGACAGGGAATGTCTTATTAAAAGCCTCTAAAACATCGCCTGGTAATGGTTCTCCTCCTGATGTGCAAAGTCTCAATGTGCTCAAGTCGTGTTTGACTGACTCGGTAGTTCTCAAAAGGACCCTGTACATGGATGGAATGGCAAACAAAGACGTAATCTTATATTTCTCTATTAATTCCAATACCTTCGGGCCAGAAAACCGCGCGAGATAGACCATCGTAGCGCCTACATTAACCGGCAATATCAGCGTAGTAGTTAATGCATAGGTATGAAAGAGCGGAAGGACACCGAGTAACACGTCCTTCTCTGTAAAGTTGAAGGCATGTACACACCCCTCCAGATTGCTTAAGAAATTACGGTGGGACAGCATTACCCCTTTGGGATTTGTATTTGTTCCTGATGTATACAGTAAGGCCGCAAGGTCATCCTCCCTTCCCTGCGTTATTTTATTTTCTTCAGCAATTGTGCAATGACTCTTCTCTTCTGCAGAGAGGATATGTCTTATTTGATTTCCTAAGTGTGGCTTGAACAGGCTATTTGTGAAGACGGTGTCTATCCCTGCATTCTGAATTACATATAACAACTGGGCTGGCGAGAGCAGATAATTCAGGGGAACCGGTATCTTCCCCGCCATCAGTATCCCGTAGAATGTTGTTACAAATTCTTTGCAATTGGGAAGAAGTATTCCGATATAACTTCCCGTGTTTTCTGACAATAGCTGCGCTGCTTTACTTATAGCTTCTATGCGGAGATCGTCGTAGGTAACGGCACTATTCTGATCAATTACGGCTGTTTTACGGGCGTGTTTTTTGCAGGTATTTAAGAAAGTTTCAACCAGTGTCATGAGTTCGCGTTAAGGAATTTTAAAGTTGCCACACAGCCACCGATACACCAAGCTTCATCGCTGGTTCAATCGTCCTCGATTGAACCTAAACATTTGGCTTTTCCATGGCTGATGTTCATTTAAAGCCCATAGCCAGGTTCAAAATATTTGGTTCAATCTGCAAGATTGAACCAGCCTTGGAGCCTCAAACAGGTTGGGTTTTTAGGAAATCTGCTTGTTATGCGTCTCGTTATATCATCAGACGGGTTACGAGAATATTTTCAAAGGCTAATTTTTGCTATCATCAAATTCCAATTCCGCGATTTTCCTTCCGGAATGCTTTTTATTTATCTCTTCCATTTCGCCGTTTTCTGAGCTGCCAATAGTGCTTTCCCAATCATATTTTGTCTGAGCAGACTTATCGCCGCACTCCTTTTCCTCTTCTTCCTTGCAGCTTACACAGAGCGTAGTAAATGGAATGGCTTTTAATCGCGCCTTTTTAATAGGCCGGCAGCACTGCTCACAAACCCCGTAATGCCCGGCCTTGATCCGCGCAAGGGCGTCTTCAATTTGCTTCAGCTCTCTGGCGCCTTCTTCGGCAACGATCCTCTCCACGTCTCCGTCCGAAGCGCTGGATGCTATTTCAGCAATGTCCGTCATTTTCTCGCTGTTAGCATCCTGATATTTTTTAACTCTCTCTTCCACTTCCCGCAGCAATATATTTTTTTTAACTAAAAGGAGACTCTCCATTTGTTTTAATTCTTTTTTCAGCATGACACCATAACTCCTGCGTAAAAACTAAATGTCTAAATTTCTTACTTCTAATGAATGTTTCTCTATAAACTCTCTTCTCCGCTGAACGTCTTTTCCTGCCAAAGTGCTGAAAATTGAATCCGCCTTGGCTGCATCTTCCACTTTCACCCTTAACAGGGTTCTGGAGTTAATATTCATCGTGGTCTCTGCGAGTTCCTCTGCGTTCATTTCACCTAAACCTTTGTAACGCTGGATTTCCAGCCCTTTTCTGCCGATCTCGCGTATTTTAGCTAAAACTTCGTTCAGAGAATGCGCATATATTTCCAAATCTCCAGAAAGCAATTTATATCGTGGTTCCTTACTGCTGTTTCCATTAAAATATTCGTCTATCGACAAACCATAACTTTCTATCATTCTTGTTGTTTTTTCGACTTCCTTGCTTTCGTGGTACTCTATAACTTTTATAACTGCCTCGGCCTGTTCCTGCTCTACTGCAATAGTATCATCCTCTTCTAATATCTCCAGTTCTTTTCCCTCTGCCTCTTGTTTCATCTTTATAAATTTTTCCAGCTCTTCCTCTGAATAAAGGTACGATATTTCACCCTTATACGTTACTTTATATAACGGGAGGTTCCCGCTTTTTTTATCCCTTAAACCTATAAATTTATCCAGTGATATCCCTTTCTTCCTTAGCATTTTTGTATATTCTTCCATTTGCGCCAGGAGTTGCAGTAATTTCCCCAGTTTTGAATTATCCAGCTTTTCTTTTTTATTATTCTCAAACTCCATAACAGTATCATCTGTTCCAAGCGTAATTAACTTCTTTTGCAACTCCCTGTCGTCATAAATATATTCCTGTTTTTTGCCTTTTGTTACTTTATATAAAGGCGGTTGTGCAACATAGATATGTCCCTTATCTATTAATTCTATCATCTGTCTGAAGAAGAACGTCAACAACAATGTTCTTATATGTGCCCCATCAATATCGGCGTCGGTCATAATAATAACCTTGGAATATCGCAGGTTCGCTATGTTGAACTCTTCTGTCCCAATACCTGTCCCCAAAGCGCATATCAAAGTCCTGATTTCCTCATTGCCCAGCATCTTATCAATGCGCGCCTTCTCTACATTCAGGATAACCCCTTTTAGCGGTAGAATGGCTTGAAACGTACGATCCCTTCCCTGCTTCGCCGTTCCCCCTGCAGAAATACCCTCAACGAGGAATATCTCAGAGGTCTCGACGTCCCGGCTGGAACAATCTGCCAGCTTTCCGGGCAGGTTTCCGCTGCTTAGCGCGCCTTTTCTTCTAGTCAGATCCCTGGCCTTTCGTGCCGCCTCCCTTGCCCTGGCGGCTTCAATCCCCTTATTAATAATAGCCTTTGCAGTCGGTGGGGTTTCCTCACAATAAATTCCAAGTTGTTCATTTATCACTGCTTCAACAAGACCCTGCACTTCGCGGTTGCCCAACTTTGATTTTGTCTGTCCCTCGAATTGAGGATCGGGTAGTTTGATGCTTATTACGGCCGTGAGCCCTTCTTTGTAATCATCTCCTGTTGGCGCTTTTTCTTCGCTGAGAATCCCTTTACCCTTTGCATAATTGTTAAATGTCCTCGTAATTGCGGCTCTAAACCCGCTGAGGTGGGTGCCGCCTTCTATGGTGTTAATGTTATTTGCAAAAGAATACACGTTCTCGCTATAGCCGTCATTGTACTGCATGGCAACTTCGACTATGGTTCCATTCGCTTCTTTTTCGAAGTAAATTATGTCGCGGTGAATTACTTCTTTCCCCTCATTTAGCTCTTTTATGAACGCTTTTATGCCCCCTTCATATCTGAATGTCTCGCTTTTATCGGTTCTTTCATCGGTCAGCGTTATTTTTAGTCCCTTGTTGAGAAAGGCATATTCACGCAGTCTTTTTGCTATCGTTTCAAAACAAAACGTTGTGTCCTCGAATATCTCGGAATCGGGTTTGAATATTACCTTTGTTCCTCTCTTTTTGGTTACCCCGCGCACCTCAACGGGTGACTTTACCTCTCCCTTTTCATACCTCTGAAAATATACATGCTCATCCCTTCTCACCTCCACTTCCAGCCACTCGCTGAGCGCATTTACAACCGATACACCAACCCCATGCAGACCGCCGGAAATCTTATAGCTCTTATGCTCGAATTTTCCTCCCGCATGCAACACCGTCATAACCACTTCCAGCGCGGACTTCTTTGTCTCTGCATGCGTGTCTACAGGAATACCCCTGCCATCGTCTATGACTGTCAGACTGCCGTCCAGATTTATTTTTACATTTATATTCTCACAGAAACCTCCGATAGCTTCATCTACACTATTACAAACGACCTCTTCCACGAGGTGGTGTAAACCCCTGGCTGTGGTATCGCCAATGTACATGGCGGGCCTCTTTCTGACAGCCTCTATGCCGCCCAGCACCTTAATGGATGTCGCATCGTATGTATCTTGTTCCAGCGCTAAATTACTTTCTTCTACCATTGTAGTATTACCCTGTTTGAAAAATTCCGGTTCTATCTAAAAACTACAAACCAC
>JAUSDH010000027.1 GCA_030650655.1 Candidatus Brocadiaceae bacterium | reverse complement strand
ATTATACATAAGCGTATCAGCCCAGCTCAGCAACTCATCAATAGAACAAGGATACGCTGGATCATAGCTTACAAAGGCAGTATTTATTGATAGACTGTAACGAATAGACTCCTTTGCAATATAATCCGCAAGATTTTTCTGCAAACGATCGGAAATAATCTTCTCATTGTCCTTCTTCGCTTCTATCAAAAGAGCGGCAAACTCATCTCCGCCAATACGGCCAATGATGTCAGCCTGCCGAAAAGTTCTTTTTAAGACAGTGGCAACGTGCTTCAATGCCTTATCGCCCGTCTCATGTCCCATGGTGTCATTAATCAACTTTAAATTATCCACATCAATAAGGAAAAGAAACTTTCCCGTTTTTGTACGATTTGCGATTTTCAATTGTTGTTCAACAAGGGTGATAAACACCTTCCTGTTGAATGTATCGGTCAGTTCGTCTTTGAAAGACAGGTCCTTTAGCTTTGCCGCACTTTCTTTTAATTTACTCAATTCGCTTGATATCTGCTCGAGTTCTCGATTTTTTTGCGTAAAGGCATCATACATAGAAAAAAGGAGACCCGCGGTCTGCATATTGTTCGTATTGATACGATGCTTCTGCTCGCCACAAAAAACCTCCATGTTAAACCGGTTTTTTGGTTCTTTTCTTATTTCATTATTTTTCAGGATGGAGTGTATTCGAGACAAAAGGGCCTGCTCCTCGGGCGGTTTATGAACAAAACTGTCTGCTCCACATTGAAAACATTTAATAATATCATCCAGGCTTGAGAGAGAAACAAGAAGAATGACTGGTATTTCTTCAAGATCGCTATTAGCCTTGATCTGTTGACAGAGCTGGGAACCATCAATTTCCGGCATGTCAATATCACTAATAACAATCATTGATTTATTTTTATTCCTGTTCAGGTAGTCGATAGCTTCTTTGCCTTTGCGAACAGAAGAACTACGGTATCCACCCTTTTTAAGGATACGATCCACCTCAGTCGCAATGATTTGGTTATCTTCAACAACCAATATCTCAAAATCCTTCTCGTCTTTCATAAACTTCCTCAATAAGCCGAAAAGCTATCTATCATTTTCTCTGGACAACTTCTTTATCAACTTAAAAAATTCTATAAAACTTCCAGCAATTCCTAACATAATGAAAGACAACATGAACCAGGGAGCGGTGTTGAGTTTTTTGTCTATATAGCTCCCTAGAAAATATCCGCCAGCCATGGCGCCTGCCGTTGTAAAACCAAAGCTTCCCACCAGACCCAGGATACGATACGTTTCATTATCTTTTTTATAAAAAAACAAACCATCACCTGCATTCAAAAAGCCTCATCAATGCCTGTTTTGTATGCCAAACTACCGTCATTATAGAATCCATAATATTTAAATACACTGGAGAGACCTGCGGCTGACATAGACCTTTGATTAATCGTTCTTCATGCTCTTCTGCATAGACCTCGACGGTTTCATTGAGGTTTTTATACTTATCAACAACATACTTCATAAGCACTTCGTTCCTGGTTACTAACGTATCACCGGCTGTTTTTAATATATCAAGTGTTTCTTTGAAAAGATGTCGAATCTCGTTTACCGCTTTATCGCTGAATAGTATCCCTTCACTAATTTTGGTTCTTACACGCTGAAGGACAGAATCCAGTCCAGTAACCGCCATTTCAATACTGCTTACGATTGACATCAGTGATTTTATCAACTCCTTATTAACGTAAGGTTCTTTTGCCTTATCGCTGAGTAATTTTCTCAGTTCATTTCCTTCAGTACAAATAGTCGGGATCACCTTCCTTGCTTCGTCGATAAAATCGACCTTATGCTTCATAAACCCATCCATGCAAAGGTTCAAAATAGACTCTGCCTTGAAGCACATACCACCGATACGCTCCAACACATTCTTTATATCATCACTTACATTTGAAATTGCCATAATTATCTTTCAAAAACCTTTTATTACCTCTTTAAAGGCTTCAATGGTAGAGTCAATCTCCTTTTCACCATGAACCGTAGACACAAAAACTGCCTCAAACTGGGATGGAGCAAAATAAAATCCTCTTTCAAGCATACCATGAAAGAATTTTGCATACCGCTTCGTATCACATTTCTTTGCCGTAGCGTAATCAGTAACTGGTTGTTCCGTAAAAAACGTACACAGCATCGACCCAACACGGGTATGATAAGCAGGAATCCCGGCATCCTTGCATACCTTTTCCATACCTGCCGCCAGCCGTTTCGATTTTTCCTCCAGATTATTATAAATTTTACTATCTTTTAGTATTTCTAAGGTAGCGATACCGGCGGTCATTGCCACAGGATTTCCAGAAAGAGTGCCAGCCTGATATACAGGCCCGACCGGAGATACGCTATCCATGATCTCTTTCTTTCCGCCATACGCACCAACTGGAAGACCGCCTCCGATAATTTTTCCTAACGTGGTTAAGTCGGGTTTGATATTGTAAAGCGACTGCACACCACCATGCGCAACCCTGAAACCTGTCATTACCTCATCAAATATCAGCACAATACCATGTTTCTTTGTAATTTCCCTCAATCCCTCTAAATAATTCTTTTTGGGAAGCACAACGCCCATATTCCCCGCAACTGCCTCAACGATAATACAGGCAATGTCTTTCCCTCGTTTAGAGCAAACCTCGTTTACTGCATCTATGTCGTTATAGGGAATGGATATTGTATGCTTAACAAAATCTTGAGGAATACCCGGACTATTGGGTGTTCCCAACGTTGTAGCACCTGAACCTGCCTGAATAAGCAAACTATCCACATGTCCGTGGTAACAGCCCTCAAATTTAATTACCGCATCTCGTTTGGTAAATCCCCTTGCCACACGGATAGCACTCATTGTGGCTTCTGTCCCGGAGTTTACCATCCTTATCTTTTCTATTGAAGGTACAGCCTCTATGATAAGCTGTGCCAGTTTCACCTCTAATTCTGTTGGCGCACCGTAACTCGTCCCATTGGCAACCGCCTCATTTATTCTTTTTACAACACTTGGTTCGGCATGTCCCAGAATAAGCGGCCCCCATGAACCTACATAATCCACATATTTATTACCGTCAATATCGGTAAGATAACATCCCGACCCTGACTTTATAAATATCGGAGTACCACCTACCGCGCCAAATGCCCTGACAGGGCTATTAACTCCACCTGGTATAAAATTCTGCGCCACAGCAAACGCCTTTTTTGACTTTTCTGTAATTATCTTTGACATGTAAAGTTGAATTTTATATGTTAATAGTGTATTTAAAATTTTCAGGAACAATTAAAGACGAACATAATAACAAACCATATTTTTTTTGTCAATATTTTTCCCGGTACGAATATTTGATGAATTTGAAGAAACCTCCATGCCAATTATGCGGCACAAAGGGGTATGAAAATCCCCCTCTCCTTCACCCCTCTCACCGGGGGAGGGGGAAGCGGAACGAATAACAATTTTTCGCCCCCATTGAAGGATGGACGGTACTTTCCCCCGCCCTTGACTTCGTCGTGAGCTCAGTCGAACGATGGGAGGGGCTAGGGGAGGGTGAAAAAGGGATTTTCGATTAACATTTTCATGGTTTCTGGATGCTCTTGCGGCATGATGACTATAATAAAAAAAATAAATTTAGGGGTGTTGATTTCCGGCGGCGGTAATACCCTTCAAAATCTTATAGATCAGATAGAACAAGGGAAGTTACATGCTACTATTCAGGTCGTAATAAGCAGCAAACCCAATGTCATTGGGCTGGATCGGGCAAGAAAACACGGTATTCCCACAGCAGTCGTTCCTTACTCAAATTACAAAAACGTTGATGCCTTCAGCCAGGCCATTACGGCTGAATTGGATAAATATCCTTTTGATTTAATCACCCTTGCAGGTTTCATGCATTTTTACAAAATCCCTGAGAAGTATAAAGGCAAGGTCATGAATATTCATCCGGGACTTATCCCGGCCTTTTGCGGTCACAATTATTACGGCAATAAGGTGCACGAAGCTGTTATCAACTATGGCGCGAAGGTCTCTGGATGCACGGTACATTTTGCCGATAATGTTTATGATAACGGACCCATTATCATTCAAAGGGCTGTTCCTGTCCTCGATGACGACACCCCCCACTCACTCGCTGCACGGGTATTCCAGGAAGAGTGTGAGGCATATCCAGAGGCGATACGCCTCTTTGCAGCGGGGAGGTTAAAGATTGAGGGAAGAAAGGTAAGAATACTTAAACCATTGGATGACGTCCCGCTTTTAGATCATCCGCGTGATGTTGGCACGGATTAGTGAAAGAAATTTGGAGAAATAATTCCGACCGTCCACATCATTTATAATGCTATAATCAGTGAGTAGGGTGGATTAAGGCGTTGGTTTTTACGCCGAATCCACCTTCAATGTAAATGTATTTGTAAATGGTGGGTTCGCTCCGCTTAACCCACCCTACCGTACTAACCTGAACGAGTCAGAATCCGTAGCGCGGGTGGTTTATCCCCCGCCATTGGCCGACCACAAGCGATCGGCGTTACATTTTTTGTAACTACTCAGGTTATAGGGCAAAGTTACCAGGAATTTAATCAAAACCAGTTTTCACGCAAAGGCACAAAGATGCAAAGGTATTATTTTTTAGAAAGTAAATGCTGAAAATTTCTGAAAAACCTTGTGATTTTGTTATAGAAGATAATTCTTCTGTGAAGTTTATCTCTCTTTCCTCCCCCTTTCTCCCCCTCTGGAGGGGGACATGGGGGAGGGCGTCCTTTGCGCCTTTGCGGTGGGCTAAACTGTTACCTTAAATCAAACAATGTACACGTACAGCAAAGAAATATTAACAAACGGATTACGCGTAATTTATATAGAAATGCCCCATATCCATTCCGTGGTAATGGCTGCTTATATCGGCGTGGGCTCGCGATACGAAGACGAAAAGAAGCTTGGCATTTCACACTTCCTTGAACACATGCTCTTTCGGGGAACGAAGCGATTCAAAAATTCCTTCGAATTACTACAGGCGATAGACAATATCGGCGGTGACAGCGATGCCTACACCTCGCCAGAACATTCCGCCGTTGTAATCCAGGTACACAACAAACATATCGAAAAAGGCTTAGAAATCCTGGGCGACATCATTCTTGGGGGGAATTTTAAACCGGATGACATCGAGGTTGAAAGACGCATCATCCAGGAAGAAATGAAACAATTCGTGGACGTCAAAGGGGATTACGTGGGGATTGACGACATGTCTTTTTCCCTGATGTGGAAAGACGGTTCAACTGAAGCGCCCTTATTTGGAGACGAAAAAACCATCGCAGCCGTAACTGAGGAAGACCTTAACACACACTACAAAAAATTCTTTGTCCCGGAAAATATCGTCCTCTGCATCAGTGGAAATTTCGAAAAAGAGCCGGTCACTCGCCACATAAAAGATTTATTCGGGAATTTACAGGGAAAGTTCTCTGCCCAAAAGCCATTGCTGAAAACGACACAAACAGAACCGAGATATTTGTTTAAAAAATCTCCGTCTCAAACCACCAGTTTCAAGCTCTGCCACAAGGCATACCCGTACAGACATAAAAACGTCATTATTATGCTCCTGCTTGCAGACGTTCTGGGAGGTGGAATCAGTTCCAGGCTGTCGTTAAACGTACGGGAAAAACTGGGACTGGTCTATGAAATCGCCTGTTATCCTACCATGTTTTCAGACGTGGGTTCTCTCGATATTTACACCTCTACGAAAAAAGAAAATTTTGAAAAGACCGCTCAGGCAGTTATGGATGAAGTACACAAACTTTTTCACGAAGGGATAACCGAACAGGAACTCAGCAGGACAGAAGAACGGGTATTTAGCCAGATGCAACTCGTCATGGACAGCCCGCTCGCCATGGCCAACTGGTTTGGTATCGAGGAACTTTTAATCACCCCAAAAACACCCGATACTCCGGAGAAACAGGCACAGAAAATCCATGATATTAAATTAGAAGACGTGCGCAACGTTATTTCCGAAATATTCGTCCCTGAAAAACGCAATTTCATCGTGGTGGGGGCTTTTGGTTGGTTGAATAAAAAGCGTGCGATCACGCTCATTAAATAAGACAAGGCGCGGCCGCAGACCGATAAAACATTGAAACCACAGACTTCGTCGTGAGCGCTCAGTCGAACGATTCCGCAGATTACACAGAAAAAAGATACCAATAATCTGTGCAATTTGCGTCTTCTGTTGTTACATATAAGAACTTGACTCATTTGTGAAGATAAATTGCGGATAAAGATTTTTAACGGCCTAATACCAGTCTTTTAAAAAACTCCTCAATCTCGCTCCACTCACGCTTATCCAGTCTAACCTCTTTCCCATTCCTTATTACTACGGTTACATCGCCCAAGCTCCTCACAGCATCATCAAAATATACCAGACTCCTCTTGATCTGATAACTATAATCTTCTGATACTCCATATTTTTTCTGAACCAGTGATGTCAAACAATCCAGCGATAGTCCAAAAGCCCGTATCAACGCATTGAGATCAACAAAATCCTTGGCACTGCCCCTTTGTGTTATAGCCACAACCTTCATGGCTGCAATATCCTCTGGCGATGCTAATCTGATATTACACCCCGGCTTACTCACCACGGGTTTAAGAAGTGGATACGGATAATGAAAAAGGCTGAACCTGACGTTAGCAACTATCGCTATCAGCGTGTTTTTCTCCGCAGCATTTGTTACGGTAGTAGCGTACCTTTGACCAATAGAGGATATAATGGGACCGCAATAAAACTCTTTGTCTGTAAACAAATCAATGTCTACCGATACCCTGTGATTCAAGTATATGGCAACGGCAGTCCCACCTGCCATATAAGTATCAACCGGCAACGGCCAGGTGTGAATGTCATTTAAAAGGGTGGCCACAGATGCTGATATTGCTTCTGGAAGCACCTTGTATCCTCCCTTTTCAGGTTAAAAAATAAACACCAATAATTGACAGTCCTGGGACTCAGATAAGAGCTCTGTTGCACAACATGGATGATATCCTCATGTTTGAAATTGGCTAAAACGAACTCAATCTGCCTATCACCACCATGTTCCAAAATTCGCTCAACAATAAGGAACTTATCAGCTTCAAGATCAAGCGAACTGACAGCCGCCCCCCAAAGGCAAGGAGCTATGATGTCTTTTACCGTATCGTTAATCATGCCAAAATTATACCATACTTACTCGTTTCTTTAAAAACAATAACTTCCCAACAAAATCTATTTCATATCTTATTTTTCTTGCAAAATTCGGGTAATTCTTTTAACCTGATAAAATAACACTTGAACATATTCTGTACATTTAGAAAGGTTTTTTTATTATGAAAAATTATGTCGTGATTCTTCTTGGCTTTCTCCTTGTAACGCCTATGCTGGGTTGCAGCAAGGATGATACCTCATACCCTAAGGCAGGGACCGTTTATAAATCCAAGGGTATCGGGTATAAAAATCATACAGTAGGGGCGAACGGCCGTTCGCCCCTACACACTTTCCAACAGATTGATGATAAACTAAGATCGATGAGCAATGACGACCTGTTCCA
>JAUSDH010000024.1 GCA_030650655.1 Candidatus Brocadiaceae bacterium | reverse complement strand
CCATTCCACTGCCATGATATGCACGCCGGCAATACCTTTAATTTCTCTGACCTGCTCAAGGACTTCGAGGCATATCTTGATACCTTCTTCCTTGCCCTTTTTTGCGGCTGAGGCGGCAGTCATGCGGTTTATAACCTCATCGGGGACGTCCATACCGGGCACGTTGTGTTTCATGTGCTTGGCCATTCCGGCTGACTTGAGCGGCGCCACGCCGGCCAGGATGAACGCCTTTTCGTGGAGCCCCATGTCGGTAACCATCTTCATCCATTCTTTAAACTTTTTGACGTTGTAAATAATCTGTGTTTGTATGAAGTCGGCGCCGGCAGTAATTTTTTTACCAAGCCTGATCGCACGGAATTTAAACGGGTCAGCGAAGGGATTTTCGGCTGCGCCAATAAAGAACCTTGGTTCGGATGCCTTCAATTCCTGACCGGATTGAAATTTCTTTTCGTCTCTAAGAATCTTTACCATCTGGATAAGCTGGATGGAATCTATATCAAATACGCCTTTAGCCATAGGGTGGTCGCCAAATTTCTGGTGGTCTCCCGTAAGACACAGCAGGTTTTTTGCACCCAGCGCGGCGGCGCCCAGGAGGTCGCTCTGTATGGCAATGCGGTACCTGTCGCGGCAGGTCATCTGGATAATTGGTTCTAATCCCGCATCAAGCACGATACGACCTGCGGCAATACTGGACATGCGCACAACGGCAGTCTGGCAATCGGTAATATTGAAGGCATCTCCGTAACCTTTTAATATTGCGGCCTTTTTCTCAATCACTGAACGGTCGGCGCCTCGTGGAGGGCCTAGTTCTGCCGTAACGGCAAATTTCCCACTGCGAAGCAGTTTTTCAAGGTTACTGCCAGATTTCATGTCATTCATAATTTGATAAGATAAAATTTTGCTTGGACACAGATGAACACAGACTTCGTCGTGAGCGCTCAGTCGAACGATTAACAGGATTCAAAAAGTAAATATTATTTATCTGTGTATGTCTGTGAAAATCCGTGTTCTAATTAATTTGTTTTTTCATAACCAAATGTTCAAGGATCATCTTTCGTGGATGGTTTTCCATGCCGGTGGTCCAGTCCTTGGGTGGCACAATGGTTTCCATTGTGGCTAAAAGCTGTTGGGTATCCAACTGGTCATATATCTGATTCCACACACAGGGGGTTTCCTGTGAAACTTCACACTTCCCATTTTGTGAACCGCCGCACGGCCCGTTCAAAAGACTTTTTGCGCATCGGCTTACAGGACACAATCCACCGGTTGTTGCCAGAATGCAATTGCCGCAGCCGGCACACCTCTCCCAGAAAACTCCCTGTTCGGTCGGCCCACCCATAAAGGTGGTATTCACGCCGGGGAAAATCCTTATCTTGGGAAACCTCTCGGCCATGTACTGCACGCCGATACCACAGGCGATGGAGAGAATGGCGTCACAGTCTTTGATGATTTCTTTGATATCATCAATAAATTCCCATTCGCATTGCCGAAGTGTTGAATCTTCTATGACTTCAACCTGCCTGCCTTCTAATTTGGCAGAAAGCCGGATTTGCGCGGCAATCTCTGTGACCTGTTTTTCACCGCCGGTATGGCAAATCGTTACGCACGAACCGCATCCCAGGACGCAGACCCTCTTAAATCCGGAGAGCATCTGCTTGATTTCTTGAAACGATTTTGATGCAGCTACGATCATGAGAAATTACCTCTTTAATTAAAATTGATCTCAGAGTAGAGAAAGCCATATTTTTAGCTTTACAATATTTTCAATAAACCTCCTCATGAGTTCCTATTCCTATCAAGAAAATATCATCTGCTTGTTGTTTTTCATTTTTTATAAAATCAAAAATGATACGCAAATCGTATCCCAAGCTACATGCCCAAGAACCAGAGAGTTTTCCCTTCAGTTTATGTGTTTCAAGTTGTATAGCAAAAGGGTCATTGACTAAAAGTCTCAAAGTGTTTTCTATATCCTGTCGCCAATTAGGCTTTTTTCGAATTATCTTTTTAAAAGCTCTAATAAATGTGTTACTCCATATAAGAGTTCTCACTAGGGAATCTCACGCATAAGATCATCTACTGTGCCTTTCCTGAAATTACCACGTTTGTATTCTTCTTTAGCTTCACTAATATTTTTAGCAAGTTTATCCCTCCGTTCTTCTATGAGGCGATTCCTAACGATTTCAATGAGCGATTCCCTTTGTTCCTCAGGTAAGGACTCAATAATCTCAAGTGCATCATTAAAATTAATGTTTTTCATTTTTTATCTCAAAAACAAATGTTTATTTACTAACCTCTTATTTGTAAATTAATTATGTTGTTTAATTTCTTAAGAATGTTTTGATACAGTTACTATCATTTCACCTTTACGTTAATTTTCTTTGTCAAACCCTCTGCGGTAAAGGATACCTTTGCGTTACCTTTTTTGGCGCCTGTTACTGTAAAATTAGCCGTGCCATCGGCGTCAGTAGTTTCTTCTTCAGGTGAAACGGATATCTTTTTCTTACTGGGTTTGTCTAATTTTACCTTTACCGTTGCACCTTCTGCCAGACAACCGCCTTTCCCTTTTACCGTAACGGTAACAACTCCGTTCTCCTTATTTTTAATCGTTAGCTTAGTCGTTGATGCAGTGATCGACACAGGGGCGCATTCCTCAGATTGAGCTGAGCTGACGGCATACTTGAGGTCACCGTTCGTATTATCAAAATAGCTGATATGTGCATTGCCTGATGTGTCGACTGCTATGGAGGTATACCAGCCTACATCACCATTGCTGTCCACCGTTGTAGCTACCCACGAGCCAGAGGTATTGGTGACATATTTGAGATCACCATTGGTTGCGTCATCATAATAACTAATGTGTACATTACCTGACGGATCGAGCGCTATGGAGGTATAGTAGCCTACATCACCATTGCTGTCCACCGTTGTAGCTACCCACGAGCCGGAGGCAATGGTAGTATACCTGAGGTCGCCATTCGTTGCATCGTAATAGCTGATATATGCATTGCCTGATATGTCAACCGCTATGGAAGTATACCCGCCTACGTCACCATTGCTGTCTACGGTTACAGCTACCCATGAGCCAGATACATTGGTGGCATACTTGAGGTCTCCATTTTTTGCGTCATAATAGCTGATATATACATTCCCTGACGTGTCGAGTGCCAGGGAGGTGTTCCAGCCTACAATTTCACTATTGTCTACTGTTGTAGTTACCCATGAGCCGGAGGCATTGGTGGCGTACTTGAGGTCGCCGTTGGTTGCGTCATAATAACTGATGTATGCGTTACCTGACGTATCGAGAGCCAGGGAGGTGTCATAGCCCACATCGCCGATGTCGTCCACCGTTGTTGTTACCCATGAGCCGGTAGCATTCGTGGCATATTTGAGGTCGCCATTGGTTGCATCGTAATAGCTAATGTATGCATTGCCTGATATGTCGAGCGCTATGGAGGTATTCTTCCCTACATTCCCGACACGGTCCACCACCGCTGTTACCCATGAGCCAGAGGCATTGGTAGCATATTTGAGGTCGCTTTGAGTCGCATCATAATAACTGATGTGTGCATTACCGGATGCATCAAGCGACAAGGAGGTATTCCAGCCTACATAGAGATCACTGTCTACCGTCTCTTCCGTCCATGAAGCAGCAAAAGTGTTTGGAGCGACTAAGGCAATGTTAATAACGACTATATACAGACCTATTAAAAACCTTTTGTAGATCACAATTGTATCCAGTCTTTTTTTATAATGGCACAAATTATTCCCCTCTTGGGAGGGGTTAGGGGTGGGTCCCCTTCCCCGTTTTCACGAGGACAAGGATTGTGAAATCTCATTGAGTATCTCACGAATTACCGACTTACCCACCCCTAAATCCCCTCCCAAGAGGGGACTTTCTAACTTGATAAATTTCTGAGGTCTTCGACCATTTTAAAGATAATCTCAATAATTTCCTTACCATTTTGCGAAGAAAGAAAATGAGTCTTAAATCTTCCGGTATCCATTCCCAATCCACTGAGTAGTTGAGCAGTATAATTCGTCCGCCTTTCAACCCACTCCCGCTCTTTGCAAAAGTGGCAGGTGTCATCTTTGCACGCTGTTACCAATACCCCATGGGCGCCTAATTCAAAGGCCTTAAGATAGAGTGAAGGATCCACCTTCCCTAACCCCAACACACCTATTCGCCCGACATGGGGGAAAAGTAAATTGTCTACGGTATCGGCTTCGTCCTCATTATATGCGCTATATTGGCAATAAAAATTGATAATAAGCGGTTTTACACCCTGGATAAATTTTTCCTGGAAAACGGTCTCAAGGGTATTTTCACCGCGATCTTCCAAAGGAGTTTTGAAGCCGATGGCCTTTGCGGGACATTCCACAATGCATAAACCACAGGATTGACAATCTCCATCAATGTAAGCTGTTGTGTCCCCTTTTTTAATTTTGGGTACTTCAAAAGGACATATCCTCACACAGGTGAGGCATCCAACGCATAGGTTGTCATCCACAAACGCACCCGCGCCGCAGTTCATACACCGCTGTGCTTCTTTTACTGCGGTATTCAAGGAGAATCCCAACTCTACCTCGTCAAAATTACTTAGCCTTTTATCCGACGGCATAGTGGGCATGTCCTGTTTTTGTTCTTTCTTGATAAGGGCAATCCTCGGTGCGGCAATATCGGGTACTGCAGGCTTATCATCCCACTTCACGTCTTTTAGTGTCGTATTTCTCAAGGCATTGTGAATAGCAATCGCCGCCTTTTTACCCTGGGCCATGCCCTCGGTCATGGTTCCCCGTCCCAGCACAATATCGCCGCCGGCGTAGATACCCTGCACCGAGACGCTGAAGGTATTTGGATTGACGATAATAGTGCCGCCTCGTGTGACTTGAATACCTTCCTGTCCTTTTAAGAACGAGAGGTTTGATGCTTGTCCTATTGCAAGGATAATAGTATCGGCTTCTATGACAGACTCTGAGCCTTCATAAAAGGCCGGATTGAATCGCTTTTGTTCATCAAAGACGTATTTTACTTTGAGGGTTTCAAGTCCGGAAACCGTTCCATTTTTCCCTAAGATACGTTTGGGCCCTACAGAGTTGTATAGTATCGCTCCTTCATGGATTGTCTCTTCGATTTCAAAATCAGTTGTCGGCATTTCCTTCCGGGATTCGAGGCAGGCAACAGATACTTTATCAGGTTTCAGGCGCAGGGCTGTTCGTGCGCAGTCCATCGCTACGGCGCCTCCGCCTATTACCAGCACATTCTTCCCGATTTTGGCGTTTCCCGTAGTATTTACTTCATGTAAAAAGGACACGCCCTTGAGTACACCATCGAGGTTTACTCCTTCAATATTCAGGGTTCGGCTTTCGAGCAGTCCGACACTGATAAAGATAGCTGAGAAACCCTCCTTTTTTAAACTGTCGAAGGTAATGTCAACACCGAGAGTTGTATTGTATTTAATTTCGACCCCTAATTTTTTAATAAATTCAACGTCATTATCAATAGCCGTTCTGGGAAGACGATAGGGCGGGACACCCATGCGAAGCATGCCGCCGGGCGTGGGATTGGATTCAAAGATCGTACATGAATAGCCTAAAAGCGCTAAATCGTTGGCTGCGGCAAGTCCTGCGGGGCCCGCGCCAATGATGGCAATTTTTTCAGGGTATTTTTCTGTGAAATTTTTCCTGGTTTCTTCTGAAAAATTGTCACCCAGAAATCGTTTGAGCCAGGCAATTGCAATTGGGGACTCGGTGCTATTCCGTCTGCATTTTGTTTCGCAAGGATGGGTACAGATGCGGCCACATGCCGAAGGTAAAGGGTTTCTCTCCCGTACCAGCCGGAATGCCTCGCTGAAACGTCCTCTGGCAATGAGTTGAACGTAATCACGGGCATCCTGCCGTATCGGGCAGGCCAGGATACAGGGCGCCTCTTCATTTGTTTTTTTGTTAGACGTTATGCTTGTTTTGTCTATTAACATATAAAATTAATCGATGGGTTCGTTTCGCTTAACCCATCCTACAGATGCTTTTTATCGGATATTGTACATGCCTTGCTTGTTAACATGGTTACTCTCTCTTTGCGAGCAATCTTGTTTCGGATTTTGGATTGCAGTTTGCGGAATTAACAACAAATCCGAAATCCACATTCCGCAATCTATAGTGAACGCAATAAGAAAGTTGTCATTGCGAGCGACAGCGAAGCAATCCAAACCTTCGAGATTGCTTCGGGCTATCGCCCTCGCAATGACATTTGCATGTAACCATATTTATTGCGTTTACTATAAAATCAACATTGGTTATAGCATTATGAATTATAAAAACCCATTATTCCCCCATAACCTTAATAACGAGTCGCTTGCTCCTCTGTCCGTCGAATTCGGCATAAAATACCTTTTGCCAGGGGCCGAGGTCTAATTTCCCGTCGGTTACTGGTATGGTTATCTGATGTCCGATGAGAAGGTTTCTGAGATGTGCATCCCCATTTACCTCGCCCGTCCTGTGATGGTAGTAATCATGGCCTTCTGGAATCAGCTTCAGGAGCCACTCTTCGATATCCCGATGGAGTCCTGGCTCGGCATCATTAACAAAAACTCCAGACGTTATATGCATGGCGGAGACCAGAATCATGCCCTCTTTAATACCACTTTTCTGAAGTGCTTGATCAATGTCTCTTGTGATGTTTATAAACTCCCGACGCTTTTTGGTATTAAAGGTCATGTATTCAGTCAGAAATTTCATTTTAGGCAGCCCCTTTTCGTATAAGGATAACAGCGAAACGGATATTATTCAAAAAATTATCTTACTATAGAAAGAGACTTAATTTAATGACTATAATGAAGGTTGTCAAGGGAAAATGTAAGAACCCTTTAGTGTCGAAATCGAAAGAAACAGAATTTGGGATATGATTGTAATATCAGGATGTTGGTTTTTTGATTACGATATGTTTCTTCCAGTGGGTATTGTCGATCTTGGGATAATCGGTTCGATGGTGGACACCGCGGGATTCCTTACGTTTGCGGGCAGAAACCACAATAAGTCTGGAAACAATTAACATGTTCTGTAACTCCCATCCTACGGGATTAGAGAATTCTTTATCTATAAC
>JAUSDH010000017.1 GCA_030650655.1 Candidatus Brocadiaceae bacterium | reverse complement strand
GCCATATTCTTTCACCATCATCTTGGCAATTTCGGTAGCCTTTTCTAAATCATTCTGTGCGCCTGTTGATATTTCGTTAAAGACAATTTCCTCTGCGATTCTTCCCCCCAGTAAGATGGCGATACGATCCAGGAGTTCGGCCCTTGTCATCAGGTATCGGTCTTCTGTAGGCCTTTGCAAGGTATATCCCAGCGCCCCGATACCGCGAGGAATCATGGATATTTTTCGCACCGGGTCTGCATGCGGCAAAGAGCATGCAACCAGCGCATGGCCTGACTCGTGATGAGCAACGATCTCCTTTTCCTTTTTATTCATCAATCGTTTCTTCTTTTCGAGACCAGTCATAAGGCGGTCAATTGCCTCTTCGAATTCCGGCATACTTACGGCCTTCTTATTTCTCCTTGCCGCAAGCAAGGCTGCCTCGTTGACGAGATTGGCGAGGTCAGCGCCGACAAATCCCGGAGTCATGGCTGCAACGGAGTGCAAATTGATGCCCTCCTCCAGTTTCACCCCTTTTGCATGCACCTTAAGAATTGCTTCGCGTCCGTGGAGGTCTGGTCGGTCAACAACCACCTGACGATCAAACCTGCCGGGTCTCAAAAGGGCAGAATCTAACATTTCGGGGCGGTTGGTAGCGCCCATGATAATTACACCTTTATTGGAATCAAATCCGTCCATTTCTACCAGCAATTGGTTCAGCGTCTGTTCCCGTTCGTCGTGTCCGCCCATAGGATTCATGCCTCGCGCCTTGCCCAGGGCGTCAAGTTCATCGATAAAGATAATGCAGGGGGCTTTCTGATCCGCCTGGTTGAACAAATCCCTCACCCGTGCGGCTCCCACGCCGACGAACATTTCGACAAATTCTGAACCGCTTATATTAAAGAACGGTACTCCAGCCTCGCCTGCAACGGCCTTTGCCAGGAGTGTTTTTCCTGTTCCCGGTGCGCCAACCAGGAGAACACCCTTCGGTATTTTCCCACCCAGGGCGCGGAATTTTTCAGGGGTTTTCAGAAACTCGACAATTTCCTGGAGTTCTTCTTTTGCTTCATCGATGCCCGCCACATCGTCGAAGGTTACATTTAGATCTTCCTGGGCATAAAGACGCCCTTTGCTTTTGCCAAAGGACATGATACTGCTTGCCGGGCCGAATCGTTTAAATACAAAACGCCAGATTACGAATAAAATTAACAACGGCAGAACCCAGGAGAAAAAAAACGCTTTAAACCACGGGCTTTCGTATTGTCCTGCATACCTAACGCCCATAGATTCAAGGTCTTTTACCATGTCAGGGTCGTCTACACGGGCAGTGGTAAAAACGGCATTTTTTGCCGTACCGCGTTCTGTCTCTCGCAGTTTGCCGCGAATCATAGTATTGGTAATATAACATTCCAGTACATTACCCTCTTTGACCAACTTTTTAAAATCACTGTACGTAATGTTCCTTTCCCCAGGATTCATCAAATACATTTGCAGGAGGATGAAGAATCCAAAGGCGATAATAATATGCCAGACTGAAAATTTCTTAGGCATTTTGAACTGTATCTTTTTGAAATCTTTGAACATGTACGCTCCTTAAGTTGAAATTACACCAAGTGAATATTCAGGGATCAGATTGAATTGTTTTACCCCTGGCAGGGGAAACATATTTTTATACCGATTTTTTGATATTATCAATGAAATAAGTCAAAAAGTCCTTTGTATGTATGTTTTCGAAAATTGTTTTAAGTTATTCTATCAGAAAGTGCTGCATCACTCAAAGGAACTTTATGATATTCTTCTATGATTTCTGTGCAGGCTATCTTTTATAAAGTCAGTATTATTTCCATCAGGTAGAGCAAATTACATGTCTCCACAACCTTTGCAATAACCCGCCCAATGCTCTTTTGCCTCTTGCTTTAAAGCCGCATGCCTTCCGAGGCTTCAGTTTCTTTATAAAGATTGGCAACGATTTCTTGTTGTTTTGAGAAATTTAAAAAAGAAACAAATTGATTGAGTTTCGCCTTGCATTCAAACTCTATGCTTTAAAATACCAATCTCTTAACCAGTTTTAAAGGATGAAATTGTTTTCCCTGTGTGTGAAATGTCTGTAATGAGCTTTTCTATACTTCCACCCGGTAAGGCATAGGCGACAAATATTTCATCTGCCAGTTCTGCCATTAAACGGTTCCTCTGGTTGGCTGTTTCTCTGGTAACTCGTTTAACTTTTTCGTCAAATGGTGTAACGATCAACAATCTTTTTTCGTTTAAGGCATCCTTTGATTCGGGTTCTAGTCTCTTTTTAAGACCTCTTGCCAGTGCAAGTATGATGGGCTGTGTGCCTTTGAGCAGGTAATGCAGCACATCTTTTTCTAATTGACTGTGGAAGCCGCTGATGATGCAGTGGCCTGCCTCCCTTTGAGCAATGGCCCAATCATAGCATTTGAGTACCACACCGGCTGGCACTTGCCGGCTGCACAGAAAAGCTGTTTTAGGTAGCTTAAGGAGTTCCGTATTTCCCAGATATGCAATAATTTCTAACATGCTTCGTACCGAATTAAAAGAGTTTAAAGTGTACGATAGAGTTTAGTGGAATATTATAATGAAAATAAATAAGTTGTTTATTATTAAAAGGTTAGAGCTATTCATCCCTTTGTTGGGATTTTCTAATGAAATAAAACTTATTCTTCCTCTTCACCGATGGTTTTGTGGCATAGTATGACGTTATAATAAAGCCGCTGTTACTCATTTCTTTATATATGACAACTAAATATTTTGAAGTAAGCGGTGTTTCCTCATAAAACCTAATTGCGATAAGCTCTCCAAAATCACCCTGCTAAATCAAGTATGGTGAGGGGTTACCGTTTCTAAAAGGAAACTCCTTCATTGATCGCTAATATACCAAAATCAACATCTTAAAAACTCAGAAACTCTAATAATTCTTCTCATTGCACCCTATCGTAACTGCTTGAAATTTCAAGCCTAAGCCGGAAAACTCTTTTAAAACTCTTTTAAACAGGAGACCATTTAGAATACCCGTTGTTACGTATTGTCCCCTTGATTCTTAATGCAGAGAGCAAGTTAGTAACTTTGTTCTTCTTTTGGGATTCAGTTAATATGTCCGGCAATTTATCCCGAAGAAACTTCTCAATGTTTTTTCTTGGTGATTCCCCGAACTTTTTTAGATATTCAACGATGAGATTTTTGTAGTGTTCATCATCAAGCCCCCTCTGCTTAATATAATGCGCCTTTAATTCATCATTGGACAGCGACGCAGTAATTTTGGCGGAGATAACGTAATTGGGTTTTCTCCCCTCTATCAAACCAAGCCCTTTCAGATATTTGATCTCCTCATCAGAAAGTGGTTTCTGTTTTTGTACCTTATCTAACATGATAATTTGCTCTAAAAACAAACTCGGATTTCGTGCGAGTACACGCGCGAAATCCATATCGAGCACCTTGCCAATTACTGTTACTTTTACTTTATCTTCTGACAAGTCATATTCCGGCATTGGGAAAAATCTTTCACGCTGATAATTAAACATCTTCCTTATGCCACCGCCTGCGGTATCAACCATTTTTAAATTAAACATGGCGGTTGCGAGAAACCTATTGCGATAATGTTCTTCCGGCGCATCTTCTTTAACTACTTTCTCCACGGAACCAGGAATGAAGCTGCCGAGATTAGTAAATATCAATTGATCTTCCATTTCAACAACATTAATGCGGCCGCCCTTTGTGTAATCCTGATGTGCAATGCAATTGTTTATAGCTTCACGGATTACAAACGGTTCGTATTGATCAACCTCATCAGGGAATAAAGTGCCGTTTTTGATATAGCGATATTTCAGATTGCGGATTTTTGCATCTTATTAACAGCCAGCGTATCTTTGCCTCTGCCGGACTAACAAAATGTTCCTATTCCGGTTTGCCTAATAGGATTATTGCTGTACGGGTAATTTTGCCCTTTATTATTACTTTGGCTTTATTCAAAAAGGTGATATCATCCCAACGGTCAATATCATGCGCTTGATGGGGAAACTTGTTCTTGTAGTTTTCACGAGTTTTTGCGATAGCCGCAGGGTCAAGGTCATCAATTGCGGCATCCGGCACCATGGCAGCGCTCCAATCCTCCAAAGCAGCTTGTGCCCGAATACGTTCAATTTCTTCCAGATTCAATGGCGATAGTTCTTCTCCTTCCCTTCCATAGTAGTGTCCATCAAAGGCAACGGGTATGCCTTTTGGAGCAGCAGGAATTTGAAACATAACTATACGGCCTTCGGGTAGATGTAGTTCATAGATTTCGATAAAAGAAATACGATTGGTGGTTTTATTGGCTAACTCTCCTTTAAGGTTGTCAAGGTCTTTACGGTTCTGGCGGAACTGGCTGCCGACTATTGACCTGCCCTTATCCTTAATCCCGAAAATAAGCCATGCGTGAGGTCTGCCTTTAAGATTTGCCT
>JAUSDH010000015.1 GCA_030650655.1 Candidatus Brocadiaceae bacterium | reverse complement strand
GTACCGGCTTTTGTCATACCCGAATGCTTTTGTCGGGTATCCAGAGGCTCGTTCATCCTGGATTCCCGCTAAAAACATGCGGGAATGACAGCTTTAGAGCAACGGAATAAAACGCGCAAAAACCTAACCGGACAATACTGAAATTTATTAATAATTCCGGAGGAGGTAATTATGAAGCTTCCAATAAACAAAAAAATGATGATGCTGCCAGGGATAGGAATTGTTGTTTTTGGAGTTTCTGTAATGGGAATGCTTTTTATGAAAGGTTCCAAAACTACACCAACATCTCAGGTCCCGCAGACAGCCTCACAATCTGAAGAAAAGAATGATGATCCAGATGTGAATCATAGTGGTACAGCTACCACAAAGCTTGCAAAGGCTGATAAGGAAAAGAAAGAGAAAGAGAAAACGACAACAAAGTTACCGTATGTGTATAAACAAAATGCTGCAACGATATTTAAGCCTCTTTCGTCAAATGAAATGGCCAAGATGCTGAAAGAAGTAGAGGAGAAAAAACGCGAGTACGAGAAGAGAAATGAATTGTTAGATTTTAAGGAGAAGACACTCGAGTTATTACGTGCTAATATGGAGACAGAAAGGAAAGAGATCGACACTCTTAAACTGGAACTGAATAAGATTCTTGACTCTGTAACTACGCAAAATGTAGCGTTGAAAAAAGAAACTATTCAAATGGATGAGGCAGAATCTAAAAATATCAAGAGATTAGCAACCGTTTATGAGGGTATGAAGCCGGAAAAAGCGGCGATAATTATAAAAGAAATGGATGAGGAAACTGCAGTTAAATTATTAACAATGATGGATGGCAAAAGTTCAGGCAAGATTTTAGAGTCCTTTGAACCTAACCTTGCCGTCAAATTGAGTGAAAAGTTGAAATTATTGAAAAGCGATTTCAAAAGCGACAAAAAAAAATTGAGATAAACTGTGGAACTTCATGAATTAACATGATAATATATTCATAAAGACTTCATCAAAATAAAAGGGGCGTTTGGTGTAATTTAAAGAATATAGAGGCAAAGAATTATGGCAGAAAAAAAAGAAAAAATAACGAAAGAAGAAAACAAAACGACAGAGCAGCCAGCGGCAGAGAAGAAAAAAGGCAACAAAACTATTATAATGATGGGGATTGTAATCTTGATTTCGATAGGGGGGGCATTTGTATTTGTTTCGAAAGTGTATCCATCTTTAGCCGGGAATGTTCAGCCTGATGCAGGGGTACCAGAAAATTCAGAAAATCAAGCAGCGGTAGAAACCGCAGATGTCCAAACGGTAAAACAGCCAGAAACAAAGAAAGAACCAGCCTCGGCATCGAAAAAGAAGGAAGAAAAAGGAAAAGAGGGCACAGAAGGTGCCGCTAAGGAGGAGTCTTTGATTGCCCCTGTGGAGACACTTATTGTGAATCTGAGTGGTTCTAACGGAAGGCGTTATCTAAGGACGAAGATAAATTTAGAGGCAAAAGATGGTGACGTAAAAAAATTGATTGAAACCAAATCTATACAAATAAAAGATCGATTAATTTCTATCCTATCCTCAAAAACACTAGAAGAGATTGATGGGTTAGAAGCACAAGAGAACCTTAGAAAAGAAATAAAAGATGCTGTGGATGTTGTATTAAAGGTGGAAGGTGTATTACAAGTCTATTTTACGGAGTTTGTTGTTCAGTAACTAAATGATTGAGGGGTAATGAGATGTCAAATTCGATACTAAACAACGATGAAGTTGAAGCACTGCTCTCTGCGATTGAGGGTGGACAAGTTTTAGTTGGGCAGAAGGTAGAATTAAAAAAAGACAAAAAGATTCAACACTATGATTTCAGACGTCCCGATAGGTTTCCTCGGGAACAAAAGCGCCGCTTACAAAAGATTAGTGAAGAAGTAGCAAAACACGTGGGAGCTACTCTTTCTCGGTTTTTAAGATCCTCGATAGTTGTTGAACTCATTGCTATTGAAGAATTCAGTTACGAAGTATTTGTAAATTCCTTTACGGATATTGTGTGTGCAAATGTTCTGAATTTAAAACCTCACAATGGGGTAGGTTTTTTGACTGTCGATGTGGGTTTTTGTCTTGCTGTTATAGATCGGGGACTGGGTGGCCCTGGTAAAATACCACAAAAGACAAGGCCGCTTACCCTGATTGAGGAGTCGGTGATAGGTAGTGTATTATTAAGTATTATGGAAGATATAAAGATATGTTGGTTAAAATTGGAAAAGCTGGAATGGAGTATAGAGAAAATGGAGATGGATATAAAGTCATTGCAGTTGATCCCTGTTACAGAACTTATGATATCGATCAATTTTGCGATAAGTGGAGATCTTGGCAATGGTACATTCATTCTCTGTATACCAGTTGCAATCCTGGAAATGTTGATGATAAAAACAAAATTTGAGAAAATTGAAAGACAAAAGGAGATTGCCAATATTGAAAATGTTATTAGGGAAGTAGAATTAAATGCTTCTGTTGTTTTTGGGGCAACCCAATTGTCGCTTAATGAACTTATGAAGCTCAAGACTGGGGATGTGGTAATGCTTGACAATAAGATTACCGAAGATTTATGCTTATTGATCGAGGGAAAAGCAAAACATTATGGTAAACCAGGTGTAGTTGGCAAAAAGATGGCATTTCAGATGTCATAAGTCAGTTAATTGATTATTGGGTTTTGAATTTGTTATGGAGAGGTAAAACATGGAACAGATTAAAGAAATCGGTATGAATGAAAGTACAGAGACACAATCCCAGATACAATCAGTTCAATTTAGTCAGTTGACCCCCATGAGTACCGATGGGTTCAAAGGTGAAGACAGACGTAATTTAGACCTGATTCTTGATATTTCGGTACCTGTTTCGGTTGAGTTGGGTCGTACAAATATGCTTATAAAGGACATTATTGCCTTATCACAGGGCGCTATAGTGCAATTAGACAAGGTAGCCGGAACACCTGTCGATCTGTTTGTTCGGGGGAAACTGCTAGCCCGGGGGGAAGTGGTGATTGTGGATGAAAATTTTGGAGTGAAAATTACCAATATATGCGGTTCAGCAGAATTGGTTAAAAATCTTGGATAACACATTTAGCAGAATCAATGTGCAAAATCTTCTCTGTGTGAATTTCATTCGTGCAGCCAACTCCTCAAATAGTAAAATATAGTCAGACCTAATTTAGAACCGCAAATTCAAAACCAAAACAATATCTTTGTCCAAAAGCCCTACCAAGTACAATGATCGTGTTAGATGTGTTGCGTATTTATGTACAACGTGCCCACATAAGAAATCTACTTTTAGCCATCCTTTCATCACCACCCCGTCCCTTTGAAGAAGTTTGAGGAAGCGATAATTCATCATTATTATGAGTTGCCTCTCCTGAATCAGGGTATTTTAAAGTCTTTTTGCAATCGATAGCTTATACGAATCGTTTAATATTTCCACAAAAAGTACAAAAAGCCTACGATAAACAGCTCTCCAAAACTCCATCAAAATCAAGAAACTTAGATAACTTCTAGACAGCTAAGGAATATTCAAAATGATTCAATTGTATATATTTTAAGTGTATGTACTTATCTTCTGAACGGACGCAAACAAAATTATCTTGTAACAAAGAGAAGTGACGAGGCACATTGTTTGCGTAAATTAAAAAAAGTCTTTTGGAGAAAATGAGATGAAAAATAAGTGCTTGATAGTATTTTTGCTTTTACTGCTATGTGTCAACAGTGCGTATGGTGATATTGAACCAGCGCAAAAGTCTGAAAAATCAGGTAGTGATACTACAGAATTCGATGGTATAGGAATTGTCTCACCTATTAATTTCTCGAAGATTACTAAAGTGCTGGAATCAACAGGGATCGTAATTGTAATCATAGTTGTTATGGTATTTTTCTTACGCAGGAAATTAGGAATTAAAACGAGTATGAATAGAAGAAAGCGATATATCCATATCGTTGATACGGCGTCTTTGGGTACAAAGAAGTATATTCATTTAATTAAAATACCTGGGAAATTGTTGTTGGTTGGTGCCACGAATGAGAGGATTCAGTCACTAACGGAGATAACAGAAAAAGAGATTGTAGAATCAATCGATACTGAATCTCAAGGGAGTGAATTTATGAAATTCTTTAAACGTACTGATACAGAACGAACATGATCTTTCATTGTAGCACAGGGATAATACTATGAGAAAAAAGTTGATAATTTTGGCTATATTTGGAATGGTGATAGCGTTTGGCTGTATGGGTATCGTTGAAGCTGCTGGTGAATCGGCGAGTCCGCTAAACTTGACAATGAGTATCAATAATATGGGAAAGCCTAAAGAGGTAGCCGGTACCTTAAAGATTGTACTCTTCTTGACAGCGCTTTCTTTATTACCTGGGCTGTTATTGACGATGACCGCCTTTACAAGAATCATTATTGTGCTTTCCTTTGTTAGAAAGGCGCTTTCATTTCAAACGCTTCCACCCAATCAGATACTTATTGGTATTTCACTCTTTCTAACATTTTTTGTGATGGCACCCGTATTGAAGCAGGTCAATTCTGAAGCGCTCCAGCCTTATCTCAAAGAAGAGATCACACAGAACGAGGCACTAACAAGAGGCATTGTGCCATTCCAGAAATTTATGCTCAAACAGACCCGGGAAAAAGATATTGCCCTGTTTGTGAATATTGCAAAGATGGAGAAGCCGAAGTCAGCGAAAGACATTCCTATACACATATTAATTCCAGCTTTTATCACGAGTGAACTTAAGACTTCATTTCAAATGGGTTTTCTTCTGTTTCTTCCGTTTCTTGTGATTGATATGGTGGTAGCCTGTGTGCTAACAGCCATGGGGATGTTCATGCTTCCGCCGGCTATGATCTCAATGCCATTTAAATTAATCCTTTTTGTTCTGGTAGACGGCTGGCAATTAATTATTCAGTCTTTGATTTCAAGCGTGGCATAAAAAAGTAGCGAAGATCAGGCATTTACTGAATATTCTTTTATAAAAAATTACTACGGGAGTTGGCAATGACAACAGAAGTAGTTACCAATCTGGGTAAAGACTTATTACAAACAACGTTTTTCCTTATGGCACCCATGCTGGTGGTTGCAATGGTGGTTGGTTTGGTGATAGGCATATTTCAGACAATCTCAAGTATCCATGAACAAACAATTACTTTTTTGCCAAAAGTGCTTGGAGTTCTTGGGGTGTTTTTATTTTGTATGCCTTGGATGATGCGCATGATGACCTCCTATACCGTAAATTTATTAGGAAATCTGACAAAATACTGTCAATAAAAGTTCCTATGGAATATCTGATAAGTTTCGTAAATGACTTGCCATTCTTTATGGTTGTGTTTTTTCGCATTGGAGGAATGCTTCTTTTTGCCCCGGTCTTCGGTAATGCTCTCATTCCTCTGCCTGTACGAATCGCCATTGCCTTGATGTTTGCATTCATTTTATACCCAAGCATAAACAAAAATCAGACCATGCTGCCTTCTGATATTATTTCGTATGCCTTTATTGTTCTCAAAGAGATAGCGATAGGCGCTGTAGTTGGTTTTGCAGCTTCAATGATTTTTGCGGCCTTTAATATGGCGGGTTATTTAATAAGCAACCAAATGGGGCTTGATACGGCAATGGTTTTTGATCCATCATCACAGACGGGAGATGAAGAGTCAATTATTTCAGTAGTTTATAATATGATTGCTATTTTAATCTTTCTTTTAATTAACGGGCATCATTGGTTTATTAAAACAACGGCACAAAGTTTCACAATGATTCCCCTGGGAAGTTTTAACTATACTACGGTAACACTTATGAAGGTACTTGATATCTTTAAATCTCTTTTTTTGATGGGCATCAAGATATCTGCTCCCGCGTTATTGGTTTTGTTATTGTCCGTAGTAGCGTTAGCATTGATGACGAAGGTTGCACAGGAGATCAACGTGTTTGTAATTGCCTTTCCCATAAAAATAGTTATAGGGTTTTTTGTACTTATAGTGTCGATTCCGTTTGTTATCAATGTAATGAAATCGTATATGCTTCATTTCGAAAAAGGCATGATATCCTTATTATCAACTATGTGAGGTTGGAAAGATGGGATTTAGTTCCGACACAGAAAAAACTGAACAACCTACCGGCAAGCGTGTAGGTAAAGCGCGTAGTAAGGGAAATATTGCATTTAGCCCTGACCTTAATAATGCGGTTGTCTTATTGGCTGGCATAGCGCTCCTTTACGTTCTAGGTGTAATTACCTATAATAGCCTAAACAACACTATGAAGTTAACCCTCGAGAATCTGTCGCTCAAGGATTTTAATCAAAGCACTGCGATAGAGATATGCACAACTCATATCTACGGGTTAGCGAAGATCCTTTTCCCCATTCTTGGCGGGTTACTGCTCATCGGATTGGCCATATCGTATTACCAAACAGGTTTTATGTTTAGTTTTGCGGCTTTAAAGTTTGATATTAATAAGCTCAATATTATAGCTGGTGCAGGAAAGCTGTTTTCAACAAAGTCATGTATAAAACTGTTCTTTTCGGTGTTGAAACTCCTGGTGGTTGGAGGGTTGGCTTTTTTAATAATCAAGAAGGAATTCAACGACCTCATGCATGCCTTTGACCTTGGTCTTGCACAAATATTTGGAATGCTGACAAAATCGATGTATACACTCAGTTTGCGCATATCCGTGGCATTGTTGATTCTGGCAGTTCTGGATTTCTTTTATCAAAAGTGGCAGTATAAGCGAAGCCTGCGTATGACAAAACAAGAAGTGAAAGACGAGGGGAAAGAGACGGAGGGCGACCCGTTAATTAAAGGAAAGATTCGGGCTGTACAACGCCAAATGGCTATGAAGCGCATGATGGCGGCAGTTCCTACGGCTGATGTTGTGGTAACCAATCCTACACACTACGCAGTTGTATTAAAATATGAAAGTACAGGAATGAAGGCGCCGAAGGTAGTTGCAAAAGGCGCCGACCTGCTTGCAAAGCGCATCAAAGACATTGCAAAGAAACATAATATACCGTTAGTAGAAGACAAATCACTTGCACAAACACTTTACAAAACGGTTGAAATAGGAAAAGAAATACCGCAAAAATTGTATTATGCAGTCGCGAAGGTATTGTCATATGTATATCAACTCAAGAAAGAGCGGAAAAGAATATAAATGAGGAAAACAATGTTACTGAGGATTAACTATGGCAACAGATAAAATAAATTCTACGGCAAAGACGCCTTTGAGCCGATTGTTATCACAAGGCGAGATGGTGTTAGCCATAGGGGTGATAGGCATATTCGTCGTACTTATTATACCGGTACCGCCATTTTTACTCGACATGCTTATTACCGTGAACATTTCAGCTACCCTTCTTTTACTGTTAGTTACTCTCCACGCAAAAAGACCGCTGGATTTATCCACTTTTCCTTCGATATTGTTGTTTCTGACACTTTTCCGGCTGTCACTTAATGTCGCAGCCACACGGCAGATATTATTACATGGATATGGAGGGGAAGTGATTGCGTCATTTGGTGAGTTTGTTGTGGGGGGAAATGTTGTTGTTGGGTTGGTGGTATTTTTGGTGATTATTGTTATCCAATTAGTTGTCATAACTAAGGGTACAACGAGAATTTCAGAAGTGGCCGCCAGGTTTACGCTTGATGCAATGCCTGGAAAACAGATGAGTATTGATGCAGATTTAAATGCGGGCCTTATTACAGAGGACCAGGCGCGAAGTCGGAGAGAATTGATTTCTAAAGAGGCAGAATTCCATGGAGCTATGGATGGTGCAAGTAAGTTTGTAAGTGGAGATGCAATCGCGGGTATTGTTATCGTGTTGATTAACATCGTGGGTGGTATTGTTATGGGAATGCGCCAGGGTATGCCGATATCTGAGGCGGTGCAACATTACACTATTTTGACGGTGGGCGATGGGCTCGTGTCGCAAATCCCATCCTTTATTATCGCAACTGCTTCAGCCGTTATTATTACGAAAACATCTTCCAGCGAGAATCTGGGCAAGGATTTAGCAGGTCAACTGTTTACACAACCCAAAGCAGTGGCATTAGCAGCGGGAATCCTTGCGGTGTTTAGTATAGTTCCAGGTTTGCCTAAGTTGCCTTTCATGATTCTTGCAGGCTTTTTCGGTATATTGTTTTTCATCCTCAGAAAATCAAGCAAAAAAATGACGATCGAAGAAGCGACGGAAAAAGAGGTGAAAAAAGCCGGACAGGAACCACACTCCGAAGAGGCGGTTGAAAAGCTGCTTCATGTGGATCGCATGGGGATTGAGGTTGGATACAGATTGGTGCCATTGGTTGATCCACAAAAAAATGGAGGTATCCTGGAAAGAATCAATGCATTACGGCGGCAAATGGCAAGAGATATGGGGATTATGGTACCCCCCATTCGGGTGAGGGATAATTTGCAATTAGGAGCAAATCAATACGTAATCAAAATAAGGGGGCAGGAAATTGCGAAAGGAGAGTTGTTTCCTGAATGTTATCTCGCTATTGATTCAGGTACAACTACCAAACTAATCGAAGGAGTGAAGACGTCGGATCCTGCATATGGTCTGCCCGCCCAATGGATATCTGGCGCAATAAAAGAGGATGCCGAGGCGTCAGGATATACGATTGTTGATCCAGCGTCGGTGATGATTACACACCTCACAGAAATTATAAAGAATCATGCATATGAGATTCTTTGTCGTGAAGATGTGCAAAAGCTTGTTGAAAATTTGAAGAAAGAATCACCGACAGTCGTTGAGGAATTAGCTCCAGGCGTAATGCCTCTTGCGAGTATACAAGAAGTGCTTAAGAATTTATTAAAAGAGCAAGTACCCATTCGTGATATGGCAACCATACTTGAGACAATTGCAGACTATGCTCCGGTGACGAAGGATTCTGAGGTAATAACAGAGTATGTAAGGCAAAAGATTTCCAGGATGATTTGCCAGAGGTATCAGAATGCGGAAGGTAAGATAGGAGTCATCTCTTTTGATCCTCAATTGGAGCAGACTATTGCAAATGCAATTCATAAAACAGAGAGAGGAAACTTACTTGCTTTGGATCCGAATATGGCACAAAAATTGATAGATAAGTTAGTAGAGATTGTAAAAGTTTCGTTATCTTCTGGCTATGAGGTAGTTCTCCTGACCTCCTCTAATGTAAGAAGTCATATTCGCCGTCTTATAGAAAATGCATTGCCTCAGGTGCCAGTATTGTCATATAAAGAGATCACACCTGGTGTTAGGATTGAATCGTTGGGAATAGTAAAACTGTAAGTACAAAAGGGCCTAATTGCCAGGAAAAATATTGTTGTGTGATACGTAGCGTATGAAGGTATCTAACTGTGTGTAAAAATTTCCTAGTGGGAAGGAATAAATGGTAAACGTAAGGGTTGCTGAGGTATTAAACGACGCGGGGGGCAAACAGAAAAGAACCACAGGATTTTCTAAGGTAAGGACAATTGCAGTTACCAGTGGCAAGGGTGGTGTGGGGAAGACAAACATTGCGGCAAATTTAGCAATGATTTTCCGAAGGTATAAAAAAAGGGTTTTATTGATAGATTTAGACCTGGGGCTTGCAAACATTGATATTTTACTCGGTCTTCGCCCTGAATATACACTTCAGGACGTTATTGAGGGTCGTAAACAAATTAAAGATATTATTATGCAGGGCCCCGATGGAATAAAATTTGTCCCCGCAAGTTCGGGTATTGAAGAACTTACCAGTTTAAACGAAAAGCAAAAGGAGATACTTTTTAAAGGATTCTGTGACCTGGATGAAGAACTGGATATCGTTATTGTAGATACTGGTGCAGGTATATCATCTAATGTGTTGAGTTTTGTTCTTGCATCGAATGAAATATTGCTCATAACAACGCCGGAACCCACGGCGATAACAGATGCTTATGCCATGATTAAAGCCCTTTCCAGAAAGAAAAAAGATCTAAATATAAAACTACTTGTGAATCTCTCGAACAGCAGAGAAGAAGCCGCGTTGACGATGAAAAAAATTGCATCAGTAACGCATCGGTTTTTGAATATAAATGTGCAATACTTAGGGTATTTGTTACAGGATCCTAATATCCCAATTGCTGCAAGGCTTCAGAGAACTTTTGTAAAGGAATATCCCAATACGACGGCAACCAGCTGCCTTAATAATATAGTTGCTTCATTTTTAAACAGTGATGACGGAACACAAACGTTGGGAGTTGAAGGTTATTTTAGAAGGATTGCAAATGAAACACAACGGGATCACTAGCATCTGATTTTTATCTCATGGTGTTGTGTGAATAGATTTCTGAAGCTCTGGGATATCTTTAAAAACGGAGGTTTGATTGATGGAGGAACTATTAGGTAGGGGACGTATATATATTATTGTGATCGTGTTTTTTTCGTCTTGTTTTTTGGGACTTATGTCCAACGTATCCATACCTATGCTGGCCATCAGGAGTGTGGTAATAACAATTATTGTTGGAATCTTAAGTAGTTTATTCGTCAAATATATTGTAAGTGTGGCAAAAACAGTTCCACCCGATGGTATTGGTCAAACGCAAGAATCTGTACCTCCTGAAATTAATCAAACTAGGGGGCAAAATAATAAATAAATGTATTGTATTACATGCTTGTGATAGATGATAGGGAGTCGTGAAACTGAAGTGCACAGGGAAGTGGTACGTTTTTATGGTTAAATATCGACTGCAGCTATTTATTTAAGGGGAAACGGAAATGGGTACGGTAACTAAAGTAAAATCGAGCTATACACAGGGAGATTTAATGAGTCGTGACAAATTAATCATAGAGTACCTTTCATTGGTTAAATATGTGGTAGGTAAAGTTATGGTTTATTTACCTCTTTTTGTAGACAGAGAGGATCTTATAGAGTATGGCATTCTAGGATTAATAGAGGCAGCGGAAAAGTACGACTCAAAGAAGGAAACAAAATTTGGTACGTACGCTATTACTCGTATTCGGGGTGCAATTTTAGATTACTTAAGGTCTCAGGACTGGTTGCCTCGTTCTGTGCGGGATAAAGCAACAATGGTTAGAGATACATACATTTCATTGGAACAAAAGTTAAACAGGCCGCCTCGTTCGGATGAGATTGCAGCAGTACTCAAAATAAATCCTGCGGAGTGGGATAAATTATTGGCAGAAATTAGTTTTAGTACCTTCCTTTCGTTGGAAGAGTATAATCAAAAATCCGAAGACAATTCAAGAGAGGACAGAAATCAGCAAATTAAAGATCCAAAGGTTAAGGACCCGTTAAGCTGTTTAGAAACACAGGAAGAAAAAACTTTGCTGGCTAATGCAATTGCAGAATTACCGAAACGGGAAAGACTGGTAATAACACTGTATTACTACGAAGATTTAATGCTGAAGGAAATTAGTCAATTGATAGGAATTTCAGAATCAAGGGTATCCCAACTTCACCATCGGGCGTTATTTTTACTTCGGGCAAGAATGAGCAGGATTTCAGTAAATGCCTGTTAATGCCTCGCTCTTATTATGCAGGTGAATATATGTCTGATACTATTGAACGTATTCATGAAGAGCCCATTTTAAGATGTTCGTCCATTAAAAAGACTGATGACGACAGGAAGTCAGGTGGACATTTTAACTTTGATAAGCGGATGAAAAAGGATGGCAAGAAAGAGGATAAGGTTTGCAAGAAACCAATTTCATGTACTGGGCAGGAAACAGTCGATGAGGTACGGGGAATTGAGCATAATGAGTCAGAGGAGACACACCCTGAAGAAAAACGATGCGGAAAAATAATTGACTTAGAGGCATAAACAAAGAGGAGTGGTTCGGTGGAATATATACCAGTACTATTAAATGCAATTCAGGTTGACACGACCGTGGGGTGCGACCTTTTTATACAAAGCGGCACAAACAAAGAGACGCGATACGTTTTATATTGTAGTGGAACGAAAGTTATTAAATCAGACAAAATTGCTGATTTGCAAAAACATCAAGTAAAATATTTATTTATACGAAAAATAGATCAAAAAATATATTTAAGATATGTTGAATCGAGTCTCAAGCACATTATTAACGACAATAGGGTGGATGTTAAAGAAAAGGCACAGGTAGTGTGCGATGTAGCTAAAAACATTATGAACGATGTTTTTGAAGATCCACGTTCTGGTGAAAATGTGGAACGTTCGAAGATTTGGGTGTCAAATACCATTGACTTTATTATCAGGAGTAAAGCTTCCTTTTCAAGTTTGCTGAGTGTGGTTTCCCATGATTACTATACCTATACACACTCAGTAAATGTGTCGGTATTGGGACTGTTATTTGCAAAATATTTATGTTTTGACGGTGGTGAGATGCAGTCCTTTGGAACTGGGTTGTTGTTACACGATGTGGGTAAAACGCAGATTGACTCGGAGATAATCAATAAAAAGGAACGGTTGAGCGAAGAAGAGTTTGCGAGGATTAAAATGCATGTAGAAATTGGTGACGATATTCTAAGACAAACAGGTTGTGCCGGTAGTACAAGTTTTTTCGCCGTCATGCAGCATCATGAAAAACATAACGGGAAAGGCTATCCAAAGGGATTAAGGGGTGACGAGATCCACAAACACGGTAAAATTGCAGGTATTATAGATGTGTATGATGCCTTGACAACAAAAAGGTCTTATTCCGATGCGAAAAAGCCATTTGAGGCATTGAAGATTATGAATCGTGAGATGGAGGGGAGCTTTGATGATAAATATTTCAAGGACTTCATCCTGTTTCTTGGTTCAGGTGGTGAACAGCAGTTACAGAAAAACAGGAATATATTTCCCATACCGGAAATATCTACCGCCAGAAACGGGGCTGTTTAATTATTAGACCATGTCAATGCCGCTATGGTTGTGGTTTCGTAGAGTGTAACTTGTTAGGGCATAATTAGTTAAAGTTAAATTTATCAGGAAGTTATTTGGGAAATGATTTGGCACTTGTATTGCTTATTTAAAAAATAGCCCGTTAAAAATAATCAATCACTTTTGTGTTCGCCGTTAATTACCGAGGATAATTGCTATGACAATAAATATGTTAACTCAACCAGTCAGAGAAGATCTGAAAATAGTTCAGGATACGTTAAGCGATATTAGATGCCTTGCTAAATTATATTATTTATTACACCATCCGCGGCGCACGGATAAATTAATGGATGAATCTTATGATAGTCTGAAGGAACTAAATCTCAAAGAAATCGGATATGCTTTAACTTCGGTGCTTGATCTCGAGAGGATATTTCCACTCGTTAACAATATTACTGTCAGTGGGACGGGCAGTTTATCAGGGATTATTGTGGTAGTCAATGAAGAAGAAGTACAGTTAAAGGCCGCAAAAGGTCTGCCCAGCCGCATTGCAAATGATACCGTATTTAAGGTGGGAGACGGAGCAATTGGGTGGGTTGTGAAATGTGGGAAGTCGCTGGTCATTGATGATATTGAAAAAGATCTGCGTTTTAATAAACAACAATTTCAGTGGTACCTTGGGAAAACAGTACTCTGTGTGCCCATAAAGGCAAGAGGCAGGGTTGTTGGTGTAATAAGCGTAAATAGTAAAAAGTCAGGAGATAGTTACACAGAGAATGACGTACGATTCCTGGAAACAATAGCAGCATATGTAGCTATTGCTATTAGGAATACAGATTTGTATGAGAGATTGAAAAATCCTAACAAACTAGACCACTTTACTTCTACCTATCATGATAAAAATAACACGTATCTGCCGGTTACATTAAGAAGTATAAAAACCGGCGCCTTTGCAGGATGTGATCTGTATTTACAAACTGTCGTGAATGATGAAATTAAATACTTATTGTATTGCAGGGGGAATAAACTGTTTGATGATGAACGGAAAGAATCCTTTGTAAAGAAAAATATCAATAAGATTTACGTTGCAAAGAATGGCAATGCACAATACTTGCGATACATGGAAACAAATCTTGAGCAGGTTATTCGCGATAAAACGGCTACATTGCAGGAGAGGATTCATATTGTCTATGAAGTTGCAACAAATATGATGACCGATGCCTTGAAAGACTCAAGCATTGGTATCACCGTTGAAAGGGCAAGGGATTGGACTACGGTTGCACTTGATTTTATGCTGAGAGATAAAGAAGTTTATTCACATCTGGCGGAAATGTTGACATACGATGGGAATGTCCTTAAGCATTCGGTTAACACAGCCATATTAGGGTTACTATTTGGATATTATCTTGAAATGCCTGTTAATGATCTTTTGACCTTAGGTACGGGGTTGCTTTTGCATGATATTGGTAAAGCGAAGATAGACCTTTATATAATAAAAAAGGATATGGAAGAGTTGACAAAGGAAGAAAAAGAACAGATGAGAAAACACGCCGAATTGGGTTTTATTCTTCTGTCTCACAGCGGCAATCTATCCAGGGACGCTTGTCTCATTGCAAAACAACATCACGAACGATATAACGGGAAAGGATACCCTGATAATTTGAAAGGCGAAGAAATCCATTATTATAGTCGTATAACCCGTATTTTGGACGAATTTGAAATACGGATGTCTAAGAGTACCGCAAACGATTCTAACGCCGCCTTTAACGTTTTACAGAAGATGGTAAAGGAAATGGCGGGGAGCTTTGATAAAGAGATATTAAAAAAGTTTATTGATTTTTTACAGGTTAGTACTTGTGAAGAATCGGATGAAGTTCAACATAAAGTAGTTGAATTAGTAGAGTAGAATGCTAAGAATAACCGCTGGCGCCTCGTTATTCCGGAGATTCTACCAAAAATGTAATTGTATTTTGCTGTGAACTTTATAACAAGGAGGTTTTTAATATGGGTGCAAGAATTAATACCAATATTGGTGCTTTAAATGCACTAAAGTCACTGAATGATGTTGGTAATCGATTATCAGTGGCTCAATTGAGGCTGGCTACGGGTAAAAGAATAAACAATGCAGCTGATGATGCCGCTGGTTACTCCATTGCCAAAAAGTTTAACTCCCGTGCAGAAGGTCTTGGTCAGGCATTAAACAACATCGGCTCTGCTAAGAATCTTATTGCTACTGCGGAAGGCCACTTGGGTAACATTGTTGACATCCTGACACAGATGAAAACAAAGGCAATTCAGGCAGCCGATGATTCACTGGGCACTGCAGAGCGTACCGCCATTAAAGGAGAACTGGTAAAATTAACCAATCAGATTGACCTTGAGGTTAATCAGGCGAGGTGGAACGACAAAACAATATTCAGCGGCGCTGCTACATCCGGTTCCTCAAGTGCAAGCGGTCTATTCAGGTTCCAAATCGGTGCAGGAGCTAGTACCACAAATGATATCATGAAGTTTGATTTGCTTGCAAAGGCTAACGTCAGCTTTGATTCTGCTGCTTCAACCAAAGGTTTTTCTTCCTCTGGGTTGAATGTAACGGTCGCTACTGGCGCACTTGCAGGTTCAATAGTGGGTTCATCAGCGTCAGCCCAGACATTGATGGGCAGGATAGATATCGCTATAGCCGATGTGTCTGAGTCATTGAGCTACATTGGGTCAGTAGTAAATAGGTTGACTTACCAAGAGACAAGCTTGACTATAGCTAAGACGAATACTGAGTCGGCAAGAAGCCGGATAGAGGATGCTGATATGGCATTTGAACAGTTGGAAGCAACAAAGTTGCAGATATTGCAGCAGACCGCCAGTGCGATGCTTGCCCAGGCAAATACAGGACCACAGTCAATACTGAGCCTATTCAAATAAATATTTGAATTGTATAGGGAGTTTCATTTTATTCATGCGGGTTTTGGGGTGGCATGGATTATTCCCCTCTTGGGAGGGGTTAGGGGTGGGTTCCTTGGTCGTGAAATCTCAGTGAACATTTCACGAATTACCGCTTTACCCACCCCTAAATCCCATAGGCGTTAACTTAAGAAAGAGCTATAGCATTTAAGAGTGAAATATCGAATGTAGAACAAGGAATATTGAATTTCGAAGGAAAAAAACTTAATAATTCGACATTTTTTGTTCGATATTCGATATTTAATTGCATTTAAACTGAATTCGCTTCTTAAGTTAACGCCTCTGGGATTAAGGTGTGTGTCATTTGTCTTTATAACACACCCCCGGCCCCTCTTGTTAGAGGGGAGTATTATGAACCACATTTTTAGACAGCACCGTTATTTGGTTGCGGCGTAACTGAGCTATGTTTTATTTACCGTATTGTTAGTACACGACGCAATAAAGCCGCAACCAAATGAAAGTTGTTAGATAAAAGTTTAAGATTAGGAATTATAGTAACCAATAGTTTATTAATCAAGAACGTAATCGGTAACGTATTAACGGTAAATGCGTCTGCCATTGTGACAGCAATAAACATTCATTGACTTTAAAAGTGTCAAAATGACAACAACAAAAGCTATTGATAAGTCTAGTAAAAATTTGTAAAATAACTTTGTGAAAAAATTTAAATTTTAAATTTTGTGTAATAGCAAGTAATTACCTTATAAATGAATAGGACTATTTTATATTACCGTAAGTTGTGTGTTGTGGGTTTAATGGCTTCACTCCCTTATTTGGAAAAGTTACAATTCTTTGCATGGTATATAATTTGCTAAATTTCAATACATAAATTCTATAAAGTAATTGAGGATTTACATTATGATGGCATTATTAGACCCGCGTGCGGGGCATTATTCACTTCTCATAACAGACGATGATGCGTCATGTCGTGATAGTTTACGAGACGTATTTGAACTGAAGGGTTATACTACCTACCTTGCCAGTTGTGGTCGCGAGGCTGTAAAGATAGCGAGGAGTGAAGAGTTGCATTTGTTGATTTTGGATGCGCACCTTCCTGATTATAGCGGTCTTGAGACGTTCAAGATTATCAGGAACGAAATCAGGGTTGTCATACCCTGTATTTTTATGTCAGGCGACATAACGAGAGAACTGCAGATAGATCTTATCAGTGTAGATGCTTACACGTTGATACCAAAGCCGATTAACGTTAACATTATGCGTGATTCTGTTGAACAGGTCATTGCGAAGTACTATTGGAAATAACGAGTAAAAGATAAAGTGTTGATAATGGTTTTTAGTGGTGTATAGTTATAGAAAGGAGCGGTTCGAGATATGAATGTAAGGCCATTAGGAGAAAAGGTGTTATTAAAAAGGGTCGAGGCAGAGGGAAAGACAGCGGGTGGTATTGTATTACCCGATACGGCAAAAGAAAAACCAAAAGAAGGCAAGGTTATTGCCATTGGAGATGGAAGGATATTGAAGAGTGGAGAACGGGTTAAATTTCAGGTGAAAAAGGGCGACAGGGTATTATTCAGTTCTTACGGCGGTACCGAAGTGAAGATTGACGGTGAGGAATACCTGTTGATGTCTGAAGATGATATTCTGGCTGTAATTGAATAATATTTTAGGAGGTAGTGATGGCTGCAAAAAAGATTATCTATGGACGTGACGCAAGCGAGGCTATAAGGAACGGCATCAAAAAATTGTCGAGAGCCGTTAAGGTTACTTTGGGACCGAAAGGCCGTAATGTCGTTATTGAAAAAAGTTTTGGCTCACCGGTAGTGATTAACGACGGTGTTACTGTTGCGAAGGAGATCGAGCTCGAAGACCCTTACGAGAACATGGGCGCGAAGATGGTCATGGAGGCTGCTTCAAAAACAAATGATATGGTAGGAGATGGTACATCAACGGCAACCCTCCTGGCTGAGGCAATATTTGAGGAAGGCCTCAAGAATATTACGGCTGGAGCGAACCCTGTAGATATTAAACATGGTATTGAAAAGGCTGTGGATGCCCTATCAAAAGAACTCACAAGGATGAGCATCAAGGTGTCGGGGAAAAAAGAGATTACCCAGATTGCTACGATTGCAGCAAATAACGACGAAGAGATTGGCAACCAAATAGCAGATGCTATGGAAAAGGTTGGGAAAGACGGTGTTATTGCGGTAGAAGAGGGGAAAAGCCTGAAAACGACAGTTGATTTAGTCGAAGGGATGCAATTCGACAGGGGGTATGCGTCTCCCTATTTTGTTACTTCTCCCGAGACCATGGAAGCTGTGTTTGAAAACCCCTATATTTTGATACACGAAAAGAAATTGTCGGTCATCAAAGATCTTGTCCCTTTATTGGAAAAGATTGCAAAATCAGGCAAGGCCTTGATTATTATTGCTGAGGATATAGAGGGAGAGGCGCTCAGCACACTCGTCGTTAATAAACTCCGCGGTACCTTACAGTGCGTTGCCGTCAAGGCGCCTGGGTTTGGTGATAGAAGGAGGGAGATGTTAGGCGATATTGCCGCCCTTGCCGGCGGTAAGGCATTGTTTGAAGATTTGGGTGTACAACTTACCAATGTTCAATTAACTGACTTGGGCAAGGCAAAGAAGGTGGTTATCGATAAGGATACCACAACGATAATTGAAGGGGCTGGTGATCCAAAAGAAGTCCAGGGAAGAATTTCACAGATCAAGGCAGAGATAAGCACAACTACTTCGGATTATGATCGCGAAAAATTGCAGGAACGGCTTGCAAAACTTTCCGGTGGAATTGCGCGGATCAACGTCGGCGCTGCTACTGAAGCAGAAATGAAGGAAAAGAAGTCCCGGATAGAGGATGCCGTACATGCTACCAGGGCTGCTGTGGAAGAGGGCATCCTACCGGGCGGCGGGGTTGCGTTGATAAGGGCATCGAAGGCATTGGACTCGGTGAAAACCAAAGGAGATGAGAAGACGGGTGTAAATATCGTTCGGTTGGCTATCGAAATGCCCATTCAGCAGATTGTTGAGAATGCAGGTCTGGAAGGCGCCGTCATCCTACAGAAGGTAAAAGAAGGTACCGGTAATTTTGGATATGATGCTTTTGGTGAGAAATTTACGGATATGGTAAAAGCCGGTATCGTCGATGCATCAAAAGTCGTAAAAACAGCATTACAAAATGGCGCAAGCATTGCGGCCTTACTCTTAACGACCAATGCCGTCATTGGGGAAATCCCGGAAGGGAAAGAATCTGCCGGGACACCTCCGTGCGGACATAGACATTGATTGTATTCCTGACTCAGATTTCCGTAGATATACCTTGATCGTATAGGAATTTTCATTTTATTTATGCGGGTTTTGGGGAGACACTGACAAACTTCGATTGTCCGTGTTTAAATTAAATCCACATATCCCCGTTTACACGAGGACGAGTTTTATAATGGCACAAATTATTCCCCTCTTGGGAGGGGTTAGGGGTGGGT
>JAUSDH010000010.1 GCA_030650655.1 Candidatus Brocadiaceae bacterium | reverse complement strand
GTCAGTTTTTTTTCATTAAATTTCTTTTCATCTACAGGGATTTCGTAAGTAATTACTTCAGTAATTTTGATGGTGACCGGGTTTGGTTTTTCGTCGACCCAAGGGACCTGTATTGTTCCTTCATAAGGTACAAAAGATTGATGATAACTTGGTGCTTCTGTAGTGGGTTGTTTGCTAGTATCAATAATACCCCCTCCTGCGTGCTGTCCTTGAACAGATTTTTCCTGCATAAGAAATGTACTAAAAAAAACGGATATACCGAACACAAGGGCAGCGCCTGAAATGTGATATTTGATGGAGTGGCTTTTCATCTTAAATTCCTTCCTTTAATTTGGTACTGTTTGAAGTATATTGGTTAAGTTATGTGAAAATTCTACATGAAAGTGGTATGTTTGTCAATTATAGAAGTATCTCATAGTTATTAAAAAATGACTTGAACATGAAATAACTTTGTGGTAGAATCCTCGAACTTTGAATTATTTAAAGTTACTCGTGTGTTTTTAGATAAATTATTAAATATTAGTGATTATATTGCTTTAATTATCGATAGCTAAAAAAAGCAAAGGCCCTCATTACAAAAAGGTAGATTAGGAGGTATTTATGGAGCGGTTGAAGCAGGTGTTGGGATTTATTCAGAGAAGAAAAAAGCTGGTAGGCTTCTTCACCATAATCGTATTGGTAGTTTTCTTTGTTACCATAAATAAGGTGTACCACTATTCAGAGAAGAGCGAGTTCTGCGCCAGTTGCCATGAAATGAAAATCCACTACGATTCGTTTAAGGCATCGAAGCACCATAATGAACACGTAGAAAACTGTCATGCCTGCCATGTAGGGCCTGGACTCAAGGGATATGCACATGCGAAGCTCAGCGATGGAACGCATGATTCTTTTATGCATTCATTTCAGGCGTATACGGACGGAGAATTCATCGAAATTGCCGAAGACAGTCTTCAAATCTTGAATGGGAACTGTGTTCGCTGCCATACAGAAGGATTTACAAAGGATAAATCTCATATTGAATTTGTTTTAAAAAGCAATAAGCATGGTACCCACGGTGAAACGCCTGAAAAATTGGAATGTACTGATTGTCACCTTGGTGTTGTTCACCCACATATGCCCGGTGACTTATTCAAGGCGTATGCCGCAAAGAAGATTAAACCTTATGGTACGTATGAAGAGACCGACTGCCTGGCATGTCATAAATTGGCACCGCCAGATGTTGTGAAGGAATGGACAAAAGGTGTTCACGCTGTAAAGGGTGTAACATGCATAAGCTGTCATGGGAATGATCACCGTTTCATTGCAAAGAAGCGAGGCCACGTTTCTGCAAGCACCTGCGGCGAGTGCCATCAGAATCAATTTGTTGACTTCAGAGAAAGCTCACATCTTCAAGGGCATCCAGTAGCTGCCACCGATAAATTTAACGTGATTAGCACACGATTGTTGAATATAAAAGATTGTAAGGAATGTCACAGATTGGGCTTAAGCTATGAGTTCGATAGGGTCGGAGGAAGTTGTAATGCCTGCCATCCAAGCCACAAGTTTTCGGTGGCTGATGCAAAGGCATATGATGCCTGCGAAAAATGCCATATTGGAGGGCCAGAACATTCTCAGTTAGACACCAGTGAAAGGTCAATCTTTGGGAAGGTGCAAAGGATGCGCAGTCAGGGTCTGATTACCAAAGACTTGATCACCTGCCAGTCTTGTCACGGTCCAAACAAATCGCATAATTTTAGTAAAACATATTTACCGCAGAATATTGAAGTGTTACTCTTTGGGAGTACGGGACTGGTAAAGCTCCCAACAAGGCACAAGTAGTGCTAATTGACTTGAAATAAATTCCAGATTTATTTAACATAATCCCACCGCCTAAAAACGGTGGGATTTTTTTTGCCTACTTAGGACATTTATTTTAATGCTTAGGAATTTCAAATATTGAGATTCTTCAGTCGCTTTGCTCCTTCAGAATAGCGGTTGAACAACATTCTTGTCATTCTGAGCGAAGCGAAGAATCTGGCATACAAACGAAAGGACTAACATGGGGAAAAATATCGTACAAAAAATTTTCAGCTCGCATCTTGTCTCTGGCAAACTAAAGGTCAGTGAGGAGATCGCCATTTCTGTCGATCAAACTCTTACGCAAGATGCTACCGGAACTATGGCTTATTTACAGTTTGAAGCCATGGGTATACCGAAAGTTAAAACAAAACTTTCGGTTAGTTACGTTGACCACAATACACTTCAAACAGGTTTCGAGAACTTTGACGACCATTTATTCCTTCAGAGTATTGCGAAAAAATACGGTATTTATTTTTCCAAACCCGGGAATGGTATCTGTCATCAGGTGCATTTAGAGCGTTTCAGTGTGCCAGGAGAAACCCTGCTGGGATCAGACAGCCACACGCCGACATGTGGTGGGCTTGGAATGATAGCAATTGGTGTAGGGGGTCTTGACGTAGCGATTGCTATGGCTGGCGGGCCATTTTATATAACAATGCCAAAGGTCGTATTGGTAAAACTGTCCGGCGCATTACGACCGTGGGTAACTGCAAAGGATGTGATATTAGAATTATTGAGAAGGTTAACGGTAAAGGGTGGTGTTGGGAAAATTTTTGAATACGGAGGCGAAGGAGTAAAAACACTTACGGTAACAGAACGAGCTACAATCACCAATATGGGCGCTGAGCTTGGGGCGCTTACCTCGATCTTTCCCAGTGATGCGCAAACAAAAAAGTATCTCAAAATGCAGGGCAGAGAAGGCGTATGGAAGCCGCTAAAAGCCGATGCGAGCGCTAAGTATGATGAAGTTGTAGAAATTGATCTTTCAGCTTTAGAACCAATGATTGCCAGACCCCATAGTCCGGACAATGTTTGCAAAGTCAGTGAAATTAAAGGTACAAAAGTTAATCAGGTCTGTATCGGGAGTTGTACGAACTCCTCTTATCATGACCTTATGGTATCTGCGTCAATGTTGAAAGGTAGAAGTGTCCATCCGGATGTGAGCCTCACCATTTCTCCAGGTTCGAGACAGGTGTTGGAAATGATTGCCAAAAATGGCGCTTTGGCGGATATGATTACCGCAGGGGCGCGCATTATTGAAGTTGCCTGCGGCCCTTGCATTGGAATGGGACAAGCCCCGCCTTCTGGAGGCGTTTCCGTGAGGTCATTTAATAGAAACTTTGAAGGTCGAAGTGGAACGGTCGACGCCCAGGTTTACCTGGTAAGCCCGGAAACAGCTATAGCAACGGCAATCGACGGCGTTATTAGCGATCCGAGAGATTTTGGTGATCCGATAGTTATCAAATATCCAAAAAGCTTCATTATCGATGACAGTATGATTATACCTCCTTCGGAAAAACAAGAGGAGGTATCAATTATTAGAGGCCCAAATATAAAACCTCTGCCAAAGAAAGAACCCATGCCTGATACCGTAAAAGGGGATGTCCTTTTAAAGGTGGGAGACAATATCACCACCGACCATATCATGCCAGCCGGTGCAAAGGTTCTACCACTGCGATCGAATATTCCTGCCATCTCTGAGTTTGTATTTGAAAAGGTGGATAAGGACTTTGTAAAACGCGCAAAGGAAAAGGGTGGCGGTTTCCTCATCGGCGGGGTAAATTATGGTCAGGGTTCGAGCAGAGAGCATGCGGCGCTGGCACCCATGTATTTAGGGGTAAAGGCAGTTATTGTCAAATCCTTTGCCCGGATCCATCGCGCAAATCTTGTGAACTTTGGTATCATGCCATTTACCTTCGAGAATGAGAATGACTATAATTTGATTGATCAGGGAGATGGTATCGAACTGCCCGACATAAAGAACAGATTGAAATCCGGAGGCAAGATTGTCGTAAATAATTTGACAAAAAATAAGGAAATAAACATAAGACACACGTTAACCGCTCGTGAAATTGATATCCTTTGTGCCGGTGGTTTACTAAATTATCAGGCGCAAAGCACTACATGAGATGACAAAAGGTGAAATATGAAAGTCCTCGGTGTTTCCGGCTCTCCTATCTATGATAGTAACACAGATCGTGCATTAAAAGCGGCTTTAGAGGCTACTGGCCTGGAAGCTGAGTTTATAAAGCTTGTAGAGTACAACATTACTCCATGCAAGGCATGTCTCGGCTGTGTAAAAACAAATAGATGCGTGAACGACAAGGATGATGGAATTTTCCTGGCACAGAAGGCAAAAGAGGCGGATGCCATGATTGTCGCCTGTTACACACCATATTCCACGATAGATTCCCTGACAAAGGCATTTATTGAACGCCTTTACCAACTACGGCATATTCATGGTTGCATGGCTGGTAAGCCAGGTGGCGCTATAGTTACCTGTGCGGTTCCGGGTAATAACAAGATGCTGCCTCCTGCCGGTGACATGGGCGTAAATGCTATCATGTTCTACATGATGGAAGAGGGGATGAATTTTGTGGGCGCTGTAAAGATTCTTGGAAATGTCCCCTGCATTAAATGTGGATATGGTAACGAGTGCAAAATGACGGGTGTGAAAATGATCTACGGCCCGAATGCCACCGTTGAATCTGTTGGGATAAACAAATTTGAAGAGCAAATGGATGCCTTAAACGCAGCCGGAGAACTAGGCAGAAAAATAGCAAAAGCACTTCAAGATAAATAATATAACCTCTGTGATCTCAGCGTTTCCGGGGTGAGTGGGCAGTTTCCTTAAAGCAGTGCTTATAGATTTTGTACTCTCTTTTTGACCCCCTTGCCTGTCTTTCTATTTCCCTATCTAATTCTCAAAAAATTTGTACATATAAAGGAGTAGGTATTCTTTTATCTTTTCTGTGTGCATCCGTGGGTAACATTTTATAAATTTCATGTAAATTCGTGTCCATTCCATTCGTGGCTAATCTCAATTTTGTAAATCATTAAATACCTTGACAACAAAAATCGTTTAAGCTATAAAATGGCTAACCTAAGTCCAAATGTCACTTAGCTAAACGACTATTGCATACAAATTGTCATTGCAAATAAGCTTTATATATAAGGATGGAATATGAATCAAAGCCAACATACTGCAATCGTCAATTTTATTTGGGGTATTGCAGATGACTGTCTGCGCGATGTTTATGTGCGCGGTAAATATCGCGATGTGATTCTTCCCATGACGGTAATCCGCAGAATTGACGCCCTGCTTGAACCTGCCAAACAGGCTGTTCTAAAGATGAAGGAACAACTGGATAAAGCAAAGGTCACTAACCAGCATCCGGCGCTCTGCCAGGCTGCGGGGCAGGCCTTTTATAACACAAGTCCCTTTGTTCTGCGCGACTTAAAATCCCGTAGCTCACAGCAAAAGCTGAAAGCCGATTTTGAGGCATATCTCGATGGTTTCTCTCCGAATGTTCAGGAGATTCTGGAAAAGTTTAAGTTCAGGAATCAGATTCCCACAATGATTGAATCGGATATTCTCGGGTTGGTCATCGAAAAATTCACCAATACAGAAATCAACCTGAGCCCTAATCCAGTGCTTGATGTCAATGGCAATGTTCGTTTGCCGGCGCTGGATAACCATTCCATGGGGATGATCTTTGAAGAGCTGATTCGCCGTTTCAACGAAGAAAATAACGAAGAGGCGGGAGAACATTTTACACCCCGCGATGTAGTCAAGCTGATGGCAAAGCTCATCTTTCTGCCTGTTGCAGAAAAAATCGAGTCTGGCACCTATCTGGTGTATGACGGCACCTGCGGGACCGGCGGTATGCTGACAGTGGCGGAAGATACGCTCTTGCAACTTGCCGGGGAACATGGGAAAGAGGTGGCGATTCACCTTTATGGGCAGGAATCTCAGCCTGAAACTTACGCTATTCTCAAAGCCGACCTTCTCCTGAAAGGCGAAGGTGCTGAAGCCGAAAATATGAAATTTGGCTCGACGCTCTCAGCCGATGGCCATCCGTCAAGTGAATTTGACTTTATGCTCTCCAATCCACCCTACGGCAAAAGCTGGAAAACCGATCAGGAGCGTATGGGCGGCAAAGGCGAAATCAAAGACCATCGATTTGTGATCAACTATAACGGTGACCCTGAATACAAGATGATTACCCGTTCCAGCGACGGGCAGATGTTGTTTCTCGTAAACAAGCTGTCCAAAATGAAATGCAATACTGCCCTTGGAAGCCGTATTGCCGAGGTTCATAACGGGTCATCCCTTTTCACCGGAGATGCCGGACAGGGAGAAAGCAATATCCGCCGATGGATTATCGAAAACGATTGGCTGGAAGCAATTGTTGCCCTGCCGGAAAACATGTTCTATAACACCGGCATTGCCACCTATATATGGCTTTTGTCTAACCGAAAATCCGCAGAGCGCAAAGGCAAAGTTCAACTGATTGACGCGAGCGGCTGGTATGTGCCGCTTCGCAAAAACCTCGGAAAAAAGAACTGCGAGTTTTCCGAAGATCAGATTCAGCAGATTGCCGACTTGATTGTGAATCCCAGGGAAACTGAGCAGTCCAAAATCTTCCCGAATGAAGCCTTTGGCTATCACAAAATCACGGTAGAACGGCCTTTGAGGCTGAAAGATATTGACCCCGAAAAACCCTATTCTTCAAAGGAAATCAAGGCGCTTGTTGCCGAAGGAAAAGCTGATGAAAACGGCATTCCGTTAATCAAGAAAATCCACAAATCAGGCAAGGCTGATCCTCTGCACGGTCTGTTTGCGCGGACTATTGGTGCTAAAAAATGTCT
>JAUSDH010000005.1 GCA_030650655.1 Candidatus Brocadiaceae bacterium | reverse complement strand
GAATCGCTCCGATTAGCACCCAATCCAACTGAAGCAAAAAAGGTGACAGACATGATAAACTCAATAAATACTGGACAGGGGTTTTAGGAATAGTTTAGAGTTTCAAGTTTATAGTTTCGAGTTGAAAGTTGAATAATTATTTGGCAAATCTTATTTAGATTTTGATTTGTCATTTTGCAGTTTGACTTTTAATAATTCTCTTTGCGTTCTTTGCGTCTTTGCGGTGATATGTTTATGCGTAACAGTTCACCCCCACCTAAACCTCCCCCCTCCCCCTTTCTCCCCCTCCGTGAGGGGGACAGGGGGAGGAATACAAGGGAACAATGAGTATTCCCCGCCCCTGGTGGGAGGGGTTAGGGGAGGGGGTGAATGGTTATGTTTATGCTTACAAAATCACCATATTGTCCCGATGAATAACCTCATCGTACAACTTATAACCCAGCACCTTTGCGATACTGGAGGTACTGCACCCCTTAATCTTCTCAATTTCCTGTGAAGAATAGTTTGTTAGACCCCTGGCAAAAATTGTCCTATCCTCTCTTTTACAGACCGAAACAATATCGCCTTTACTAAAAGCCCCTTCCGCCGCTACAATACCAGAGGCAAGCAGACTCTTACCTTTTTCCAATAAGGCACACATGGCGCCATCATCGACATATATTTTTCCCTTTGGTTTGATTGTGTATCCAATCCATCGCTTGCGGCTTGTCAGCTTTTCCTCTTTTGGGAGAAACAGGGTGCCAACGTTTTCACACTGCACAATCTTCTTCAATACGTTATCCATTCGTCCATTAGCAATAATTACAGCTTCACCTGCATTCGTAACAACGGATGCCGCTTCCAGCTTGGTCTGCATGCCGCCTACACCCCTTGCAGTCTTTGAATCAAATGCCAGTTGCTTAATTTCATGAGAAATATTTTCTACAATGGGAATAACGGTTGCCTTGCTTTTTGCCGTTGGAAATCTATCATACAACCCATCAACGGAAGAGAGGATAATGAGCAACTCCGCATTCAGCAGGTTCGTCACGAGCGCAGAAAGTGCATCGTTATCACCGAACTTGATTTCATCCACGGAAATCGTGTCATTCTCGTTTACGACAGGAATGGCATTCATCTGAAACAGCGTATGAATCGTATTGCAGGTATTCAGGTACCTCTGGCGGTCTTCAAAGTCCTCACGGGTAAGGAGTATCTGTGCCGCATGGTAACCGTGAAGTTTGAAACACTCATCGTATGCCCCAATCAATTTGCTCTGGCCTATCGCTGCAACTGCCTGCAACTCTGGTAAAGTGGAAGGTCTTTTCTCTATACCCAGTTCACCCATCCCAGAGCCAATTGCGCCGGAACTCACCACGACCACATCGTAGCCCATCTTTTTCAGTTCAACGACCTGCCCGGCAAGTCTCTGTATCTGCTCCTTATCCACATATCCGTCATCGGTGGTGAGAACACCCGTTCCTATCTTGACAACGACCTTTTTTACCTTTGATAGAATTTGCCTTCTTAAATCATCCCTTAATTTCATACTAAACACCAATCCTGTTAGATAAGACACAGATTTTCACGGATAAGCCCTGATAAATATGTTTCTTTAATCTGTGTTTTCTGTGTTCATCTGCGTCCTGGTAAAAAACCCATAAAATATATTTTGTATCCTCAGTGTCCTCTGTAGCAAAGTATTTCCCTTGATTTAGTTTAATTAAGGTAGTTATAATCTTAGAAAAAGTCAAGAAATATGTTAAATAATGAATTTACATGACCCTAACCTAATTTAATAAAGAAAGCTCTACGGTAGAATAATTAAATGCCCAAAGTTTTTGATTGGAAAGGACATAGATTTCATTTCTTTTCAAATGAGGGTTATCCATTGGAACCAATTCACATTCATGTCCGAAAAGGTCCGAACAGAGCTAAATTTTGGATTAAACCATTTATCAGTCTTGAATATAATTATGGATTTTCAAGTAAGGAATTGAATGAATTCAGAAAAGTGATAGAAGATAAATGTCAATTAATAGAGGAGAAATGGAATGAACACTTTAACATTTGAAGCAAATGCATCAAAAGTTTGGTTTGATAAAGAAAATATGTGGGTTGCCTTAACGGATGGAAGGCAACTTTCTATTCCCTTACTTTACTTTCCACGCCTCTTAAACGCTACTCCTGAACAAAGAAATAATTATGAGTTGAGCGGCGGCGGCACAGGAATTCATTGGGAAGAAATTGATGAAGATATTAGTGTTCCTGGTTTAATATTGGGAAACAAGGATTTAACGTATTATAAAAAAATGATCTAACAACGCAATGAAGCCGATGGTCATCTACGTTCACCCGCGTCCTAACAAATATTTCTTATAGTATTGTTTCTCTGTGTCCCCGGTGTCCTCTGTGGCAGTTATTTCCCTTGATTTAGCTTAATTAAGGTAGTTATAATCTCGGAAAAGTCAAGAAATATTGTAATAATGGTTTGAGGAAATTGCGATGCTTGAAATTTCCAGATTCTTTGGAATCGTAATCTTTATGAACTACAACGAACATGAACCACCACATTTTAAACCTAAATTCTGCAATTGGACACAGATTAATACAGATATCTGTAGGGGTTTAAAATCTTAAACCCCTACCATGTATATTTCACGTTTATCTGCGTCCGACTGCAATTTTTAGGTTAAATATTAAACAACCGTTTCTCCAAATTTATTACCTTGTTCCTCAGTTTTTTATTCCGCATCAATTCAGCATTCATTTGTTTATATTTCGTTAAAATTGCTGCACCAAGTATACCATCGGAAAATTCCAGTTTACAAAGCCTATCCCTTCTGTTAATTTAAAGCGAAAAGAAAAATTAAAAATCACTATAATAATGCAATAGAAAATATCAATATTTATTATTTAAGAGAAGAATCCCGGCTTCACATACACGTTCAATGTCCCGATGGAGAAGCAAAATTCTGGTTAGAACCACTCGTTTCACTTGCCAGGCATTACGGACTATCCGCAAAACAGTTGAAAGAAATACAGAAAATCATTGAGGAGAATAAAGATGATATTACAAAAGCATGGAAGAGACACTTCGGGGGTTGAAATTGTAAATATATCCGGTTTTGGTATCTGGCTATATACAGACGGGAAAGAGTATTTTTTGCCTTACGAAGAGTACCCTTGGTTTCGTGATGCAAAAATAAAGGAAATCCAAAACGTACAGCTAATCCACGGCTCGCATTTACATTGGTCGGAACTGGATATCGATCTTGAAATAGATTCTCTGGAAAATCCAGAAAAGTATCCTTTGATATACAAACCATCAAAACATGCACAAAGGCGAGAAAGGAGAAAACACAATGGAAATTGAGGAAGAGAGAGAGGTTCTTAAATATTAAATAATTGTTTCTTTAAATTTATTATCGTATCACTCAGTTTTTTATTCCGCATCAATTCAGCATTCATTTGTTTATATTTCGTTAAAATTGCTGCACCGAGTATACCATTGAAATATTCCAGTTTACAAAGCCTATCCCTTCTGTTAATTTAAAGTGAAAAGACACGTTAAGAATCACTAAAATAATGCAATAGAAAATATCAATATTTATTATTTAAGATGAGATACTTTAACCTTCTTAGGAGGAAATATGAAAGCCTTGATTATCAGTGCGGACAATTTTGAGGACTCTGAGCTGCTGGTCCCCTACTACCGGCTGAAGGAGGCGGGCGTCGAAGTGGCAGTGGCCTCCCTGAGCCGCGGGGCCATCGTGGGCAAGCACGGGTACGAAGTGGCCGTGGACAAGACACTTGACGAGGTCAACCCTGACGACTATGGAATCCTGATCCTGCCCGGGGGCGCAGCGCCGGCGGTGGTGAGAAAAGAGCCGAAGGCGCTGGAGATCGCCCGGAGCGTGTTTGCTCG
>JAUSDH010000001.1 GCA_030650655.1 Candidatus Brocadiaceae bacterium | reverse complement strand
ATATTCTCAAAATATGGATGACGGTTCTGAACAGTGCTTTCGGTGTTGTGCTTGATAAGAGAATCCTGATGCGGTTTATTACAAATCTTTTTATAGTTACTATTTTGCAACATTTCCAGAAATTCACCATCCTCGGCATGTGAATCGTCGCTCAATCGTACTTTCCCAGAACTACCGTCTAAATCCAGCAAAAATCCCCGTGCCGAAAAGATTTCGCAAAAACGCTTAAAATGTTCTTTTTTGCCATGCGTTATTTGTTCAACAAATTTTTCTATAATAGATGTTTCCACTTGTTCACCAGAAATATAATTATACATGCCCCTTTCTCATTGCCAGTTGTAATTTACAATTTATATCAAAACATTTCAAGCGTTAACTCAGGAGCTTTTCTATGTTTATTTGGTTATTTTGTTATTCGCTACAACATTTAATTTGTCCCTAAGCATGGTTATTTGCTTTTTGCTGAAGCAATCGGTAAAATGATATTGACTTCATTTTTAACTTTTTCCCAACTCGTTTGAGTCTTGAGCAAAGGAGATTATTGTTATGATGCGAATGAAATTCGTCGGTATTTTTACAGCGCTATTTGCATTTACATTTTTATTCTCTGATTTAATGGAATCATATGGGGCTGAAACCGTCGAGTCACAATTTCTGAAAAACGTCCGGCAGTTGACCTATGAAGGGAAACGCGCAGGTGAAGGATATTTTTCAGAAGATGGAAAGTCCTTGATTTTTCAAAGCGAACGGGATCCTGAAAATCCATTTTTCCAAATTTATCTTCTTGATTTTGAGACCGGTGATACCAACCGTGTTTCGCCCGGAACGGGCAAGACTACCTGCTCATTTTGCAGGCCAGGCACTAACGATGTGCTCTTTGCTTCGACTCACCTTGACCCGGAAGCAAAAGCAAAACAGCAAGCAGAATTTGAGTTTCGTGCTATGGGAAAAGAACGTCGCTTTACCTGGGATTACGATGAACACTACGATATCTTCTCGGCACAGCGGGACGGGAGCAAATTAAAGCAATTAACGAACTCTACCGGCTACGATGCGGAGGGCGCTTATTCGCCTGAAGGCACCAAAATTGTCTTCTGCTCTTTGCGGGATGCATATCCGCTCGATAAGCTTTCACCGGAGGAACGCAAACAATTTGAAAAGGACCCCGCATATTTTGGTGAAATCTATATCATGAATGCAGACGGCTCTGACCAAAAGAGGTTAACCAACTCGCCAGGGTATGACGGCGGACCTTTTTTCAGTCCGGATGGAGAAAGGGTCATTTGGCGGCATTTCCAGGATAACGGCATGTTGGCTGACGTTTATACCATGCGGTTAGACGGGTCGGATATACGCAGGCTGACCGATTTTGCGTCGATGTCGTGGGCGCCGTATTTCCATCCTTCCGGAGAATACGTAATCTTTCACTCGAACAAATTTGGGTTCGCAAATTGTGAATTGTTCGTTGTTGATGGACGTGGCGAAAAGGAGCCTGTCCGAGTAACTTTTACCGATAAATTTGACGGTCTGCCAGTTTTTTCTCCGGATGGGAAGCTTCTTTCCTGGACTTCTAACAGGACGTCAAATGGGAATTCACAATTATTTCTGGCAGAATGGGACCACAACTCCGCTTTAGCGGCAATCAAAGCATCACCTGCGCGGCAGGCGTCTCAACCCGCTCATATTGTCGATATTCCCAGCGGTTCAGAACAGGACATTTCCAGCAAACCTTCCTACTCCAAACCAGTGACAGGAGGTCCGAAAAGTCAATTTTCTCCAGAAATCACCACTGACGATTTCCGTACCGAAGTGAAATATATTGCCTCAGATGAATTGGAAGGCAGGATGACCGGTTCCAGGGGCTCTCAAATGGCATCCGATTACATTGCCACTTATTTTGAGGGAATCGGGTTGAAACCCATTGGTGATAATAAAAACTATTTTCAGGAATTCCCTTTTACTTCAGGGGTAAAAATAGTTTCTAGTCAAAATCACTTACAAATCAAGAAAGAAGGGCATGAAAAGGAAACAACAGAATTCGAGGTAAATAAAGATTTTATTCCCCTGGCATTTACCGCAAATGGTGAGGTAGAAGGGAATGTGGTTTTTGCCGGATATGGGCTAATAGTCCCGGGAAATAATGGTGTTGGCTATGATTCATATGCGGGGCTGGACGCAAAGGACAAAATTGTTCTTGTGCTCAACTGTCTTCCTGAAGAGGTGGACATGAAGAGACGCCAGGAACTCAATCTCTATGCCGGATTGCGCTATAAGGCTCTGCTTGCACGTGAGCGCGGGGCAAAAGCCTTATTAGTAGTCGCCGGGCCGAAATCGACCAATGCAGGCGAATTGATACCTCTTTCGTTCGACAAGGCCTCTGCAGATTCAGGCATTATTGCCGCTTCTATCAGCATGAAAGCCTCCGAAACCCTCTTTGCCGGTTCTGGCAAAGACCTTGCAACTATTCAATCAAAGCTGGATAAGGAAGAACGCGACGTTGCGGGAAGCTTTGATTTGCCTAACGTCCATGTGAAGATCTCTGCAGTGGTTGAACGGCAGAAAAAGACAGACCGCAATGTCCTTGGCCTCTTGCCGCCGGTGGAAGGTACAGAAAACCCAGAGTATGTTATGGTGGGCGCTCATTATGACCACATTGGTCATGGAGAGATTGATTCTCTGGCACGCAAGGGTGAGGAAGGTCAGGTTCATAATGGCGCTGATGACAACGCATCCGGCGTGTCAACAGTTTTGGAATTAGCGGCATCCCTGGCTAAAGCGCGAAAGGAAAATCCTAAAAACTTCGGGCGCGGGATTATTTTCGCTCTCTGGTCTGGAGAAGAGATGGGGATAATCGGGTCATCATATTTCGCGAAACATCCTACCGTCCCCGTTAAAAACATCGCTGCGTATATCAATTTTGACATGGTTGGACACTTGAAAGAGAATCGCCTCATACTTCAAGGAACTGATTCATCTGAATATTGGAACAAGCTGGTCGAAAAGCGTAATGTGGCGGCAGGATTTAATCTTGTACTTCAGCACGATCCATACCTGCCGACGGATGTTACCGCATTATACCCGGAAGGCATTCCTGTGATAAACTTTTTTACTGGTGCTCACGAGGATTATAATCGGCCTACCGACGATCCCGAGACACTCAATTATGACGGCATGGTAAGAATTGCCAAATTTGCCCAATCCATGATTATTGATCTTGCCAAAAATCAGGAACGTCCTGCTTATGCAAAGGTGGAGAGAAAGGGAGTCCCCAGTGAACAGCACGGCTCACAACGGGCATATCTGGGCACCGTCCCGGATTTTTCGAGCGAGAATATCGTGGGTATAAAAATAGGCGGTGTTAAGGCTGAAGGGCCAGCGGAGAAAGCCGGGTTCAAGGAAGGCGATATCATTATCGAATTTGGCGGTCTGAAAATTACCAATATTTACGACTACAAATATGCGCTGGATGCTGTAAAAATAGGCAAGCCCGTCGAAGTCGTGGTGCTGAGGAATGGCAACCGCCAAACACTGACTGTTATACCTGAGTCAAAGAAGTGATATTCCGTTCAGCTATAAATGTGGAACTACACACCAATTGTTCTATCTCTGCAAGATGATAGTATTACATAAATTAGGCCTTCGGCAGCGACTTTTAAGCGCCCCCTCTATAGTAAAGGCAATAAGTAAGTAGACATAAAAATATAAGACTTGTCATTTTGGCAAGTAAGCGGAATGGGACGTTGTATACTTGTCCTCGTAAAAACGGGGATTGGAGTGACCAATAACTTGGAAAGGCGCGTGTATGAACATAAAAACAACATTGTTAAGGGTTTTACTTCAAAATATAGTGTCCATCAACTTGTGTATTATGAA
>JAUSDH010000310.1 GCA_030650655.1 Candidatus Brocadiaceae bacterium | reverse complement strand
CCGTACGCCTTGTTGTATGGATTTTCCTCGAGACATGGATACGTCTTTAGCCGGGTTATCGCTTAAATTGTAGCGCTCGTTAAGTAAGTCTAAATGCTGTTTCATTACTTCTGGCTTAGCAGCCTTCATTCGGGCCATTGTGTCTTCAAAGGACTCAGTTATGGTCACAGGCGCATAACTTGTCTTTACGGCCTTCTTTTTCTGGACGATAGCCTTTACCCCTTTTTCTTCTTTGGTTCCCGCCTTGCCGGTTTTCTCTTCCTGGGCATATGTTAACCCCAAGGTGATGAGCATCGTGGCGAACATTACTAACAACGCACTTCCGTATTTTACTACTCGTTCTCTCATACCATTCTCCTTTAGCCTTTTTGTGAAATGGCGCCCCAATCAATAGGTTACAATGAAATAAAGTTACGATACCAGTTTTTTTAATGCCTTTAGTTGTTCTGCAAGCAACTTTAAGTGTGTTTTCTCTTCATTTGCCAATTGCTCAAATGCCATTTTCCCCGCTTCGTATTTCGTATTTTTTGCGGCCTCGGTGTAATAAAGGATTGAATCCTTCTCGGCCTGGATGCCGATTTTCAAGGCGTCGATATCTGTCGTTATTTCCGCGGCAAGCCTCCTGGCTGCTCCTTTTTCCGTAAAGATACCCGTATCGACCAAATATTTTAGATACGAATCCACAGTGTAGTCCTCGCAACCTTGCACGGGACTTATCGGAGAGTTTATTTCACGATAGGCCTGTTGAAAACGGGCTAGATGTTCCTTCTCGTAAGACGCGAGTTTTGAAAATAATTCTTTTATCTTGCTGTCTTTAGCATTCTTCATGAGGGTTGTATAGAATTCTAATCCCTCTTCCTCAACAATTATAGCGATACTCAGCGCTTCTGCATCGTCAAAATTTTCATATTTCATATCGTATCATTCTCCTAACCTGGCCAAATCAGAACAAAAATATTGTAACAGTTCATCCCCCACCCCACCGAAACATTCCCCATCAAGGGGGAGGAACACAAGGGGACAATGAGTATTCCCCCGTCCCTGGTGAGAGGGGTTAGGGGAGGGAGTGAACTGTTACAAAATATTTTAGATTTACGATTTTGGATTTGGGATTTAAATTTGTAACCATTTTAGCTTTTCGTAAGAATGCTTGTCTATTTTTCTGGTTTCACACTTTTTTGCCTTATATCAAAAATAGTTTGTGGTCCATGCGGATATATCCCCTGACTGACCATTCCCATCATATTGTGGTCATGGGCTATGCTGACACCCGGCCCATAATTGCACGACAGACATCCCCTCTGAGAAGAAAAATCCGGAATCTTATACAAAATGTCATATCTCTCACCCGACCCAATAAGCAAGGTATCTTTTTCGTATGGATAGCTTAACTTTCTTCCATCCGTACCAATTACCAATCCATGATACCCATGTGGATGCCATGCGTAGATATGATTATATCCTACTGCTATTAATCTGATCAAAACAGTCTCTCCTTCGTATGCAACGATTCTTGTCTTAGGGTCGTTAATTGTTGACAATGGATTAGCTAAATTATCCATGAATATTCTACCATTAAGCATAAAATAATTCGACTTCCAATCTAATCCACGTCTTATATTTCCTTCAGTCCTGAGTATCTCCATATATTCGCTATCAACTTCACTCATAAGGAGGGTATATTCTCTGTCAAACTTATAACCATAAATTTCATTGGGGGTTTTCTCAATGATTAATGGGAAATACAGTCCAGCCATGAGATGATTCGTCGTATCAACGTGGCAGTGCCCCATATATGACCCTTCAAGGTCTTCTGGTATTGTTAAGAAATATCGGAATATTTCTCCTGGAAAAACCGGAGAATACGGTAAGCTTGGCACGCCATCAACAGCGGGTATTAGATCTAACCCATGGAAATGAATGGTATGGGCAACGTGATTAATACCCGAATATTTCTCGGTCTCGTACCATCCTGTGTTGTGCAAAACGATAACATAATTCTTGCCTGAAGTAAGACGGATCTCGTCCCCCGGCACTTTTATTGGCAGTAATTTAGTATTCCTCTCTTCTTTTGTTTTTATTTCTCCGACATCAGAAAAATCTTTTGCATGAGTATATCCCCAAAAATAAATTAATTCTCCATCGGCCATTTCCTGATAACCATCCGTCACATAAAGATGAAGTTCCTTTTCTACTTTGTTTTTATTACTTAATTCAAAGAATCCCTCTGCTAGTTTTTTGTCTCCAGGTATTATTATTTCCCCAGGATAAACCACAATCGTAATGGTAAATAAAAATGCAATTGGCAAAAAAAACAACGACCACTTTTTTTGAATAAACCTTGCGATAAATCTGAAAAAATTCTTTTTGTTAAAGACCATCATCGCTTCCTCAATATGAGTATAATTTTTCGTTTCATGGATACAATCCCCTCACTGAAATTGCGTCTGCGACTTTTTTCACGGCCAGTATCATGGCTGCGGTGCGTAAGTTGACTTTCCTTTCTTGAGAAAGACGAAAGACCTCTTCGTAGGACCGATCCAGGAGATTTTTGAGCTTTGCATTCACCTCATGTTCGCACCAGAAATAACACTGTACGTCCTGTACCCACTCGAAATAGGAGACAATTACTCCGCCTGCATTCGCCAGAATATCAGGCACTACGGGTATTTTCCGTTCATTTAATATGTGGTCAGCTTCCAGTGTTGTCGGTCCGTTAGCACCCTCGACAACCATCTTTGCTTTTATCTTATCTGCATTCTCTTTGGTAATCTGATTACCCATCGCTGCAGGGACAAGCACGTCACACGGGAGTTCCAGCAGGGCTTCATTTGTTATACTTTCAGCACGAGGAAAATTATCGAAAGAGCCATGTTCTTTATAATGTTTCATGAGGGCAATATGATTTAGTCCTTTTGGGTTAAAAACCCCTCCCTTTGAGCTGCTCACGGCGACGATCTTAGAGCCCATTTCGCTGAGCAATTTTCCCACAGTCGAACCCACGTTACCATAACCCTGAATCGCTACTTTGAGACCCTTAAAATTTATTTTCTTAGATTTGATGGCGCTGGCAATGGAAAAGGTAATACCAAGACCGGTTGCATCTGTTCGCCCCAAAGAGCCGCCGATATTAACAGGCTTACCCGTTACAATCCCCGGTGTGCAATAGCCATTATTCATACTGTAAGTATCCATCATCCATGCCATGATCTGCTCATTGGTATTCACATCAGGTGCTAGAATGTCCTTTTCGATACCAATGATCGGCATAATTGCATATGTGAAACGGCGTGTAAGTCTTTCAAGTTCGCCTTTGGAAAGCACCTTGGGATTGCAAATAATTCCTCCTTTTGCGCCTCCAAACGGTACGCCTACCAGGGAGCATTTCCATGTCATTTCCATTGCCAGCGCCTTTAAATCATCGAGGGTAAGGTCGGGGTGATACCTGACACCGCCTTTATAAGGACCTCGCGCCGAGTTGTGCTGTACACGGAATCCATTGAAAACCCGCAGAGAACCATTATCCATCCGCACAGGAATAGAAACGGTCAGTATGCGCTCGAAATTCCTGAGCAGTTGATGAACGTCCTCTGAAAGCATCATGGTCATTGATACATTATCGAGCTGAGTTAATGCCGTTTGCCATGCACTATTTACTGATATCTTTTCGGACACCCAAACCTCCTTATGGTAAATAAGGTATGTAGATTTGCTTGTTTAAGTTGGCAGAAGGCAGTAAGCAGTACGCTGAGGCAGTAGATATCTATTCCAATTGCCCGCTGCGTATTTTAGTTATTGCTCGCCGCTCCATGGAGTTTTTTGACCCTTACGAATCCTTCAAATGAGTGTAATCAGCAGTCCACTTTTCTGCGTGTGTATTTTCCAGGTTATAAATGTTCATCAAAGTTAATGGCGGAAAGTAGATATTCATAGTGACCAGGTCCTCGTTGTGAGCATTTGACACACGATGGATGGTTGTGATGTTTATGTAAGACAGTTCTCTCGTATGAAACCTGCGGGTAAATGTAGGTGCGATCATAACGGTAGGCAGTTTATTGAAGAGTTCCTCTGTCATGATGCCCTCTCGCATGATTGTAATCCCTGTAGAGCCATCGTGATCGTGTATTGGAGTAATCTGCCCTTTTTTAAAGCACAGGACCGTAACCTCACACTTGCTACTGACATGTACGATATTCCTCTCATAGTCTTTGTCTGAAAAGCTGATATATTCATCTATCGGCAGTTGTCTTCCATCCATCTCAAGGATGCTTTTTTTTAGTTCATCCATAGACGGTTTGTCTGGTAAGGATTCCAGGCGGTTAATGAACGATCTTAAAATGATATTCATACATTAAAATCCTTTCGGCAAATTGGGATATACAAGGGGAATGGCATCGTATTTTATTTGGACCAGTTCCCCGGTTAATGCCTTCATAAATTCAATGAGGTCGTTGACCTCTTCCCCGGTCAAATTCAAGCCATGAATGTCCGGACTCTTGTTTTCACTTCGTCCGCCGCCTCCGTTATAAAATTGTACTACCTCAAATAATGTGGGGAAGAATCCGTTATGCATATAAGGGGCAGTATCAGTAATATTCCGCACGGTAGGAGTCTTGAATGCCCCTTTGTCGGAATCCTTCTTGGTAACATTATACCGTCCTAAATCTTCCTTAAATGGTACCTCCGTCGGTACTCCAATATTGTGAAATTTATTGTCAGTAAAATTGGGGCCGTTATGACATTTGATGCATTCTGCCTTGCCCATAAAAAGATACATCCCTCTCTTGGCCAATTCGCTCATGGCATGTTCGTCTCCCTGCATATACTTATCAAAGGGTGAATTTGAGAAAACAATCGTGCGTTCGAAGGCCGCAATGGCCTTGGCTATCCCATCAGCGGTTATGCCTGTCCCAAAGACCTCTTTAAATGCGTTGACATATTCGGGAATACCACTTAACTTTCTCACAACATTATCCAGGGTTTGAAACATCTCGTTAGGGTTCTGGATGGGACCAAGGGCCTGTTCTTCCAAAGTAGCAGCACGACCGTCCCAAAACTGGAATTCATTATAGGCACAGTTGATAATTGTTGGAGAATGTCGAGCACCCTCCTTAGCCGTAGGTCCACCAAGAAATCTAGGCAAACCGTCCGCAAAGCCTAAGCTAGGGTTGTGGCACGTAGCACAGCTAAACAAATTATTTCCTGAGAGTCGTGGATCAAAATAAAGTTTCTTGCCCAATTCTATCTTTGCTGCAGTTTGTGGATTATCCGCAGGGATTGTTAGGGGTGGAAGAGGTCCAATTGGGGGATATGCAAGGCCGTCACTTCCATGGATACCTTGCATTGTCAAAAACAGAAAAAGGGTACATCCTAAAACAGATTTTGTGATATTTGTTATGTTCATACTAATAAACTCTCCGCTATAAGATTTAATTTAATTTTCAATAATTTCAATGTTAAAAGGCGGTATTGGTAAGGTAGAGACGACCCGTCGGGTTGTCTCTAAAGTATTGCCTATTCTTAAATAATAATTTAAGTCATATAATTCTTGTCATTCTTCTTCACTGACGTCTCGAAAACGTACTCCTGCTATGGGGATGACCTGTCCCCTAATCTCACCATCGGAGAAGGCGCTAGTGTGGATGTTGAGATAGAATAATCCCTTTCTTAAATCCCTGATCTGCTTGTTTGTGAGTGGGCCTACCGATCCGGTTTTTGGGCTTCCAAGGGGACTCACATCAGGGGTTATTGTGAAGACGACTTCAGCACTTTCTCCTGGATTAGCAGAGGCATGGAAGTGTGCAGCAGTCTCTGTTCCGGACAGTTTTTCATCGGTAAAGGTAATCGAGTAAGAGATCATTTTTGAATCTCTTTCAAGGGTCATAAATGCAATACCAAAGGCATTGCTGTCGTTGTCAGGAACTTCTTGTCCGCCATTTAAAAGTGCCGTGAATGCCAGCACCTCTCTATTTTTATCCTTACCATATAGACTATGAGTGCCAATCAGAATTGTTGAAAAGGTCAGAATCAGCAATGATGTGATTGAAACAAGAATCCCGATTTTTGTAGACTTTAAGCTTGCCATAGGCATACGTAAACTATTTCTAAGAAAATGTTTCAACGTAATCCTCCTTGTGTAACCTATTTGCTTTTAAAATCCAAGTATACGATACTGGATGTTATGATTTTCAAATATCCACAAAGTACACATTGGGTGCACTGAAGGATAGAACAGTAATCTCTTTGTGTCCTCTGTGGCAAGAGAGGGGAGAACGATTGGTGTTTTACACCATCATCCCAAACCTCTCCCACCAAGGGAAAGGGAAAATCAATCTCTAATTTGTTTTGCTTACGTGTTTATTATTGTACAGAAAAACCTCCATCTACAAATATCACCTGTCCGGTAATATAATCAGATGCCTTTGATGCCAGAAAGACAACAACGCCTGAAAGGTCGGCGGGCTGGCCTATTCGCTTCAAAGGTATCTTTGAGATGATTGCCTTTTTTACCTTTTCATCTTCGAGCATGGCTCTGGTTATATCCGTTTCCATCGTATAGGGTGCAATGGAATTCACGTTGATATTATATTTTGCCCACTCAATGGCCAGCGCCTTCGTTAGCTGGATTACTCCACCCTTGCTGGCACAATATGCCCCTGAGTCTCTAGCGCCAAATACTCCAAGGGCAGCGCTCATATTGATAATCTTGCCCTTTTGTCTTTCGACCATGTGTCTTCCTACAACCTTCGAGCAGATATAGGTACTGGTAAGATTGATTTCCAGTGTTTTATGCCAGTCATCCATAGAAAGTTCGAGGAGAGGGCCACCAATAAATGTACCCACGTTGTTGACAAGAATATCTATCGTTTTGAACTCACGTAAAATCGTTTCTACCATCCTGACAACGCCTTCTTCTTTTGTAACGTCAACGGCAATGGGAAGTGACTTTACACCATTTTCCTGAATTTCTTTGGCTGTTGCTTCGATATCAGACAATGTCCGGCTGACAACAACAACATGAGCGCCAGACTCGGAAAGCGCCAGCGCCATGGATTTGCCAAGCCCTTTGCCAGCCCCGGTTACCAGGGCAACTTTATCTCGCAGACTGAATAATTCGACACACATAGTATTTATACCTGCCTAACGTAATGTAGAGACAGGTTTCAAACCTGTCTCTACAACGAATGCCTATTTTTGTTCGGTCGCCTGATGGACGGTAAATTCAATGCCTTCTTTTACATTCGTTTTTACTTTTTCTATAAATTTCCCGTCCGTTATGGCTTCTTGCTTGACCTTATCAAATAGATGTTCTATTGCTTCCTTGGTATTCGTCTTTATTTTTTGATTTAATTCCACATCATTCAGGGCTTCATTTTTTACTTTCTGTAAGGCATATTCCATTGCCTCTTTTGTATTTTCCCGAATCTTTTTGTTCAAGGCTTCATCTTGAAGCAATTCAAGTTTTACCTTTCTGAATGAGTATTCTACTGCCTCCTTTACATTTTCTCTCACTTTACTGGTAAAGGTTGGGTTGTCTAAAAAGGCAGTTTTTGCATAGTGAGCGGCGCTAGCCATCGTAAAATCGATTGCATACTTGACCCCTGTCCGCATCATCCCAATAGCAATTGCTGTGACAATGGTGATCACAATAACAAGCATTACACCCCACGCAAGTACTTTTCCAAAAGTATTTATCAAATTATTTACAAAACCGTTTGTCTTCCCACTATTTTCTTCCATTGTATCCCTCCTTTTTGCTGGAAATTAAATTAACGCAGAAACGATTTCCGATGCCTTGAGCCGTAGTTTAAGATTCAGGCTTTAGTTTGGCAAGGATTTTACTGAGGTAGTAATTAATCTGACGCGCCTCTGAATTATTAAGCAAGTAAGGATCAAACGATCTCATTAATTCTATAGTCTGCGCCCATTCTGCCGGTGTCTTTTTGAACGTGAATACACGTTCAAGGGTATGGCATTTATGACACTTTTCCAAAATGATTTTCATGCCTAATTGTACATCCATTATTGTATCGTCAAGCCCCAGGTTTTTGACTAAATAACCTACTGCTTCTAATGTCTCTTGGTCGTTCAGAATTGCCGGATCTTTTGCACGCATGCGTGAAACATAGTCTCGCCAGTCAGCCTCCGTCTTGACATAAGAAAAAACCCTTTCCAGGGAATGACAGGTGGAACACTTTCGCTGGACAACTTTTCTGCCAATATTTACATTTACTTTGACAAGCCTTCCCTTTTCGGAAAGGATAATGTATTGGCTCCTGGCCGTGGAAAGCATGAAATATCCCGCACTCAAGGTGACTGTCATGAAGACAGCAATCATCATGATCATCCCGTAAATCGGAAGGCGCAGGTAATACTTTTTAAAGAGCCGCACAATGCATATCTTGACGATTATCATGGGGAAAATGGCTATTCCAAGATAAGCATGAATGGCATCCTTTGCAGATAAGGCAGTGAAGTTACTGGTAAGCCTTTGGAACATAATGACGCAAATGAATAAATAAAGAGCAATAAAAATATATCCTGCTATGCGGTGTGCCCACCGGAAAAACTTGGGATGCTGCGTGGCCTTGATCCTCCCAAGCAGAATGAGGACAAGCGTAACGGCAACAATACCGATAATGAGTAAGCCAAATGCTAATAGAGAAGTTGTTGTTGGTCTCATAAATTTATGTACAAGGAATTCCAATGTAGGGGTTGAATATTTTCAACCTCTACAAGCTTTTGATGTCGAAATCCGCTTCCAATATCTTATCTTTAAACTTACTTACATCAGACTTCTTTTCCATGAGTTGACCTATTTCATACGCATTCTTCGTATTACCCAGGAAAATCGCGCCGATGATCTTTCCTTCTTTGATAAAAAGTTTTTTATAGATATTCTTGTCGAGGTTTTTCACTTTGACCTGCTCAACGGTTTTATCTTCTGCCAGTATATCGCCCATGGAGGTAAGGTGGATGCCTGCGACCTTCAGGCTTGTGGATGGGACCGTGCCTGCATACGATTCATTTCCATCAGCCATATTGATACCCGCGATTACTCCCTGCCTTTGCGCAGCAGGCCAGATACCATATATCCTTCCATTATGCTCTGCCACATCCCCAGCAGCGTAAATATCGGGAATATCCTTTCCCTATGGTCATTCACTATGATGCCTTTATTGACCAAAATACCCGCTGCCTGGGCTAATGATATATTGGGTTTAATACCAGCAGAAACCAGGGTAAAATTTATTTAAGTGCCTATTTCATTATCTTTATCGACCAAAACTAATTCCTATTGATTCCGCTGTTTTTACCATGCCCTCATCCGTAGGTACTTTTTTTTGACCTTTAGCAACTTCATTCAAAGAGACAGATTCAATCCTTTGCCCTTTTAAACAGACCATTTCGCCAAATCGTTTATTGGCGATCAAATCAACTGCTGCAACACCAAATCGAGTTGAGAGGATACGATCAAAGGCACAGGGAGAGCCTCCTCGCTGTAAATGTCCGAGGACGATGACACGCACCTCCATTTCCGTATACTTACCGATATCTGTCGCGATCTTGTTTCCAATACCGCCAAGACGTTCAGCACTCCCGCCCGCATCCGATGCACATAGTTTCGATACCTCACCTCCTATTGGTTTTGCACCCTCGGATACGACCACGATACTTGCCTTGCTGCCACTTTTTTTACGGTTAATAATCTTCTGGCATACTTTACTTATATCAAAAGGGATTTCAGGGATGAGGATCACGTCCGCACCTCCGCCGATTCCTGTTTCCAGTGCTATCCAGCCTACATAGCGACCCATTACCTCAACAACCATGACACGGTGATGGCTTTCCGCCGTGGT
>JAUSDH010000303.1 GCA_030650655.1 Candidatus Brocadiaceae bacterium | reverse complement strand
TTTATCCGCGCCCTCTTCTTTGCAAATCGCTTCGAGCCGAGCTGCGAGTGTTTTTTCGGACACGCCAGCTTTTACTTCAGGCAAAAATCGGAGAAATGCCCGCGAGGCGATTTTTGCCGCTTTTTTGAGTAAAGCAATTTCTTTTTTATCTTTAACAATTCGCAACTCTTGGAGGATGTGATTTTTTGAAATCACTTTAATTTTTGGAATGGCCTTTTTAATATTTTCAACTGAACTATGCGAGGTTACAGTTCCGTCAATCACAATCTTTTTTAAACCAAGTTTTGCCCCAAGCCGTTTCAAAATCTCGTTCAAGCTTTCACTGGGTTTCAAAATTATCACCTCAAAGCCTTTCGTTTCCTCCCGTGCTTGCGCGGTGTAACGACTATCGCTAATCAAAATTTTTTTCTTGGTCGAAATTAGCAAAACCGACGACGAACCGGAAAAACCCGACAGATATTGCGTCCCCGGCTGGCCGTTGCCTTCGGAATTAACAACCAAAAAAGCATCAGCCTTTTCGGTTTTGAGTAGCTTTTTAATTTTTTGAAGGCGAGGCGGCATTGAGGCAGAAACGATGCTCGGAACTTTGAGCCGACTTGTCCTGAACAAAGTCGAAGGGAAACACGGCTCAAATTCAAGGATATTGATGAAAGTATACGTGAATTAAGGGCAATCTACAAAGTTCACCCGGAGTGGTTTACCCTGAGTTTTATCGAAGGGTTTGAGACACCGAAGCCGAAATCAGACAAAGGACGGAATGCGGTTGATTACTCAGTAAGTTTGTAACTCGTTATTTTATAGTTTTCCTTCAGCCAAACATAGTACCCTTCTACATATTTCGGAGTGAGGTGTTTTAGTATTTGTGTACCCGCAACCGATAATCCGTAATAATCAGGGGTCTTGATTTCAAGATTATTATTCTCAGGTTCATAAAGTAATGTCTTATTAAAATATTTCACTGCAAATTTTTTCTTTTCGGGATTCGGAATAGTCAGAACCATATCGTTCGGTAAAAACAAGCCGATGCTTTGCAATATTTGTAACTTACCAAAATCAACACCTACCTTTTGTATCAGTGTTTTCACATTTTCTTGTCCTGTGAACAAAACTTTCGGTAACTGCTCATTGTTTATCAACAAACCGCAGACCTTTTCAAACAACTCAAGTTCATTCTTTCCCAACATTTTAATGATCTGCAAGGCGCTCATTGAATAGGTGCCTGGGGCGTTGTATTCCCCCGCAATGATTTTTGCTATAAGTTCCTGCATTTCTTCGTTAGAGATTTCTTTCGAATGTTCGAGAAAACCCCAGAACACATCATTATCATCAGCAATAGTATTGCTGTCTCTGGTAATGAAAGGAGTTGCTTTACTTAAAATATTACCCATATTCGAATACTGTCGATTCATTTTAGCGGCCTCGGCTTGTAGCCAAAAAGGTTTCTCCAAAACTTCCCATTTTGTCTTTACTTTGTCCGCCTCCACATCACCCTCTGCTTCAAAAACTTTTATCGATTTGCCCGTGTATTTCGTAATTACAAAATCAACAAACTTACCAGCCACTTTTGTAAGAGTTGCGTTTCCTAAATCCTTTATGGGTTGTGGTAAGTTAAGCATAATTTTAATGTTTTTTATCGCGAGGTGGATGCGGATCGTTTCCGGGGGTTATCGTATCGCTGTCTCGAATTGGCCCCCTTGGACCATGAATTTTTACTTCACCACCGCCAGTATTTGCAGAAAACTCTTTTGCCGCCTTCTCTGCTTCTGCTTGGGTATCGTAATGACCAGCGGCTCGATCAGCCCCTTCTCTCTTTGCTTTCCAATCGCCTGATTCTTTGTCCTTTGTAACGTGGTAATTTGCCATATTTTTTGTAATTAATGTTAAAAATTATAGTAGTAAAGGGTGTGTATAACTTTGCTTGCTATAGAATACATATTCTAATATAGTACAAGTATAGCAAAATGATTAGAAAATAGCAAGCATAAATACTATGATTACCAAAAAACAAAAGGATGTTTTGGATTTTATATCCAAATATGCTGAAAAAAATGGTTATGCGCCCTCTCTAGAAGAGATGAGGATTGCTTTTAAGTTTGCTTCTGTATCCACTCCTTATCACTATGTAAAAAAATTACAAGAAGAAGGTTATATAAAAAAAGAAGATAACCGTCCTAGGGCAATAAGTGTATACCCAGGCGGAGAAATAAAATCTCCATTTTTAAATAGAGTAGGCTTAGACTCAATTAAGGTTCCTGTCGTTGGTTCCGCAAACTGTGGACCGGCGACAATCCTTGCAAATGAAAATATTGAAGGTTATCTCAAAGTTTCCAGAGATCAACTAAAAGACAGGGACGGTGTGTTCGCCCTTAGAGTTTCCGGAAATTCTCTAAACAAGGCGAATATTCATGGAAAGAATGTTGAGAATGGGGATTTTGTATTAATAGATTCGAAAAATAGAACACCGCACAATGGAGAATACGTACTATCTATAATTGACGGTGCGGCTAATTTGAAAAGATATATTGACGATAAGAAAAATAATCAAATAACCTTAATGTCAGAATCATCAGAGGATTTTAAGCCAATCTTTATTCAAGATGGTGATGACTTTGCGATAAATGGAAAGATTCTGGCGGTTATCAAAAAACCTAAAATAGGTTAAACTAAAGTTAGTTTTATGAAGAAAAAAGAAATTAAATTTAAATTAGCAGAATTATTTTCCGGTCCGGGCGGACTTGCCCTCGGCGCAATCCGATCCTTTGCTGAAAATAAAGACACTATCTATGGTATCGAGCCTGTTTGGGCAAATGATTATGATGCCGATACCTGTAAAACATATGCTCGCAATATTCACAACGGAAATGGAAAGAGTGTTGTTTGCGGTCATGTTCAAGAAATAGATTTTAAAAAGGTACCGAAATTTGATGTACTTGCCTTTGGATTCCCGTGTAATGATTTTAGTGTTGTTGGTGAACAAAAGGGCTTTGATGGAAAATTTGGACCGCTTTATTCCCATGGGGTGAGAGCAATCAACACTCATAATCCAAAATGGTTCATCGCTGAAAATGTTAGCGGGTTACAAAGTGCAAACGGAGGAGAGGCTTTTAAGCAAATTTTAAGAGACCTTAGCGAAGCAGGCAAAGGCTATATCCTTACCCCGCATCTATATAAATTTGAGGAATATGGAGTACCACAACAAAGACACAGAATTGTGATTATTGGTATACGAAAAGACCTTGGTTTGAAATTCAAAGTTCCTGCCCCAACTACAAAATATAATTACGTGAGTGCTCGTATGGCATTAGAAAGTCCGCGAATACCTGATAATGCGTCAAATCAAGAGCTTACGAAGCAATCCTTAGGTGTTATTGAGAGGTTAAAGCATATTCCTGCGGGAGAAAATGCGTGGTATGAGGGTATACCCAAACACTTAAGATTGAATGTAAAAGGTGCGCGCATGAGCCAGATTTATAAACGATTAGATCCAAACAAACCTGCTTATACGATCACCGGAAGTGGTGGCGGTGGAACGCATGTTTACCACTGGTCAGAGCATCGTGCACTCACAAACCGAGAAAGAGCACGACTTCAATCTTTTCCAGATAATTTTGTATTTGAGGGTTCAAAAGAAAGTGCAAGAAAACAAATTGGTATGGCAGTACCACCTATTGGAGCGCAGGCTGTAATTTCTGCTGTGCTTAAAACATTTGCGGGGGTGTCTTATGAATCTATTGAATCAAAACTTGACGGTGAGGCTAACGCTCGAGAGGCAGTGAGCTTGTTTGATGGCGTAAAAACTATGACTACAGTTGTTTTATAAGCTCTTGCCAATCTTTCCTAGTTTTTTTCAAAAGCCCAGATTCTTTGACGAATCGGATACCGTCAAATTCTTGTCCAGGAATTGATTTTGTTTCTCTCAAATCGGTGTAGTGACACCAGCCCACAACTTCACAGGGTATGTTTATAAAATCCGGCATTAAATCTTTGTATTTAGAATAGTGAGGCTTATCTTTTACTGCTTCGTTGACCTCCTCTTTTGTTAGTCTTAAAAGATGGTCATCGGGAATATTTGGGCGACAGTAGATGTAGATATCTGATCTACGTTCTTTTATTCTTATTTCATTTTCTCCGAGTACCAAGAAAGCACTTTTTGGTTTAGATGATTTTATG
>JAUSDH010000299.1 GCA_030650655.1 Candidatus Brocadiaceae bacterium | reverse complement strand
GGGAAATCCATTCAGGAAGGTGTGCGGGTTAACCTCCCCAAAGACGTAACCTGGGAAACCCTGGCAGCTATGACTCCAGAAGATATCCGGGAAAAAGACCTTTTCCCAAAAGGTCTTCTGCCACTTCCACACCCAAATCATGCTGAAGGCGGTATGCTCTTCCCCAAGTTTCACATCGACGAGATCAAGAAACAAGAGGGGAGAGACCTCACCCGCTTTGATCTGGATTATGACCTTCCTGATCATTTTTTACCCGAATTTCCACCGCCAATCTATTTAACCACACGGACTGACTTAGGTGACGTCTCACAGGGTAAGGTGGTAACCATCGCCAACTACTATGAGCTATTCAACGGGGTACTGAATCCCAAACAACTTGAAGGCTTAAGGCTGTTAGTGACACCTTTTCCGCAACAGCAGTTCAACCAGACGGAAGACCGCCGCTCTGAAGAGCCGAGTCGTGGGGTTAGCTGCTTTGAGTGCCACGTGAATGGACATACCAATGCCGCCACACATCTCGCTGGTGATGTACGCCCGCAGGAATTTCGTCATCGAATTGAAACTCCTTCCTTGCGAGGGGTGAATATTCAAAGGTTGTTCGGCTCTCAGCGCGCCTTGAAAAGTGTCGAGGATTTCACAGAGTTTGAACAGCGCGCCGCCTACTTTGACGGCGACCCGGTCATTGCCACAAAGAAAGGTGTCAATATCCTCGAACGTGCGAGTCAGGTACACTTCATGGCAGAGGTTCAGGAACTATTCGACTTCCCGCCGTCTCCCAAGCTGAACATCTACGGCATGCTGGATCAGAAAAAAGCCACAGAGGCTGAGCTTCGCGGGCAGGACTTGTTCTTTGGTAAAGCGAGATGTTCTTTTTGTCATCATCCTCCATACTACACGGATAACCTCATGCACAACCTTAAAGCGGAGCGTTTCTACAAACCGCGCATGATCAATGGGCTCATGGCCAGCGCTGACGGCCCCATCAAGACCTTTCCACTGCGCGGCATCAAGGATTCACCGCCTTATTTGCACGATGGGAGATTACTGACCCTGGAAGACACTGTAGAATTTTTTAATTTGATTCTTGATCTCAAGCTTACAAAGCAAGAAAAAGAAGATCTGACAACCTTTTTGAGGGCATTATAGTTTCTTACAATAAGGAGGTGTCTATGATTGATAGACGTGAGTTTTTAACAATAGCAGGCTTAAGTGGAGCAGCAATTTTTTTTAATTTTAATAACATTTTACATGCAACAATAAAAGAGGAGGAAAAAGTTATGGCTTACACCGCGAAGGATTATTCAAAACTTATTGGAATGGAGGGATTTAGTGAAACACTTTTAAAAAATCACTTCACCCTCTATCAGGGATATGTAACAAACACAAACAAGGTACTCGATACCCTTGGTCAGATGTTGAAAGATGGAAAGACAGCTACCCCAGAATTTGCCGAGTTGAAGAGGAGACTGGGATGGGAGTTTAACGGGATGAGGCTTCATGAATATTATTTTGAGAATCTTGGTGGGAAAAAAGGCGGTATTAACAAGGCGGGATCCCTTGCCAAAAAGATGACAGAGGATTTTGGTAGTTATGAGATGTGGGAAAAGGACTTCAAGGCAGTGGGAACCATGAGGGGAATCGGATGGGCTGTCCTCTATCAGGATAGTGCCAATGGGAGACTTATCAACTTCTGGATAAATGAGCATGACGTCTCTCATCCGGCGGGATGTAATCCACTCCTGATCATGGATGTATTTGAGCATGCCTTTATGATCGATTACGGTCTCAAGAGGGCTGATTATGTTGAGGCCTTCTTTAAGAATATTGACTGGTCTGCCGTAGAAGCTAAAATAAAATAATTATTTTACAATTGGGTGGACAAGGAAAACATTTCTGTCTATTTAGTACCGGGATGGTACATTGAAAACCAAGATACCAAGATCGAGACAAAAAAGGTTTTCCCCTTTGGAGTGGTTGGAGAAGGCGCTAGTCTCTTAATTGGTGGATTCGCTGTGCTTAATCCACCCTACCCTTAACATATAATTCTAGGTAGGGTGGATTAAAGCCGATAGGCCAAATCCACCATTTATAATGTGATATTCTGTGTGACAGATAAGTTGCCGAAAGCCCAATCTTGTACCGAAATAGCGGCCTTCAGGAATGAGGATGGATAACGATGAATAAATCAAAAATTAGTCTCGTAATCGATGCCTTGATGTTTCTCTGTGTGATGGCAATTGCAGGAATTGGGTTTCTTATGAAGTTTGTCTTATTACCTGGCAAAGATACCTGGGCTGTATAAGGCAGAAAAGTAGATTTATTCTTGTTCGGGATGGATCGTCACCAATGGGGAACGATTCATCTTAATCATCGCCTTCGTCTTTCTTGGCCTGATAACACTTCATATTGTGCTCCACGGGAACATGATAGTGTCAATATATTGCAGGTTTCTAGGAAATACCGTGGTAAGACGTATAGTTGCCATAATCATTTTCATCGCTGGTGTATTCCTTGCGGTCTCTCCCCTGCTTGTAAAACTCGAAGTGCAGGAACCTGAACGAAAAGGACGGCAACATCTTGAAAAAACGAATTATCAAAAATAAATCAGCAAATAAAATTACTGAAAATACCGGAGGACAATGATGAAGAAATCTTTAGGGGCAAAAACGATCGTATATCCAACACCCGTTTTTATCGTGGGAACCTATGACAAGGCTGGAAAGCCAAATGCAATGAACGTTGCGTGGGGAGGGCTTTGCTGCTCCAGTCCGCCCAGTATTGCAATTTCACTGAGAAAGGCGACGTATACGTACGGAAATGTTGTGGAACGGAAGGCATTCACGATAAACATCCCCTCTGAGACCTATGTAAAGGAAGCCGATCACTTCGGGATTGTATCGGGAGGTAAAGAAGACAAGTTTTCAGCAACAAAACTCACTGCTGTAAAAAGCGATCTCGTGGATGCCCCTTATATCAAGGAATTCCCGCTCGTTCTGGAATGTAAATTAACCCATACGGTCGAAATAGGACTGCATACCCAGTTTATCGGTGAGATCGTGGACGTCAAAGTTGAAGATTCGGTGCTCGGAGAAGGCGGAACAATCGATATAGAAAAAATGCGCCCTTTCTTCTACGCCCCGGAAATCCGTGCCTATTATGGAATTGGCAAGTGCCTTGGTAAGGCATTTTCCATAGGTAAACAAATTTAAGGTTTAGGAATTTCAATCTGGTAGGGGTAATTCATGAATTACCCCTACATGCAAATAGAAATAGTTGTCAAAGGCCTAATTTAATGAGGAATTCGTCTACAGAGCAAATATTACTTCTGGTTTAGCTTCTATCCAAAGCAGTTTTCAAAAGGTAAAATCATGTCCATTACCAACGCAGATATCAGCGTCCTAATAGAAAAATTCGGGAGTGTCACTCCTGATATTTTGAAAATCATCGGCTGGACACCAATAGTAAGATTAAACAAGATAACTGAAGGTATAAACTCAAGTATTTTCGCCAAGCTTGAATTTCTCAACCCTGCTGGTAGCGTAAAAGACAGGATGGCCTTATTTATCATCGAAGATGCAGAAAGGAGGGGACTTTTAAAACCCGGCGGAACTATCGTAGAAAATTCATCTGGCAATACAGGCGCCGCCCTTGCCATGATTGCAGCGGTAAAGGGCTACAAGTGCATAATCACCATGCCCGATAAGATGAGCGATGAGAAAAAGAACCTGATGAAGGCTTTTGGAACAGAAGTGGTTGTAACCCCCACGGATGTCCCTCCAGATTCCCCAGAAAGTTATTACAGTGTTGCCAAAAGAATAGCCAGAGAAACCCCAAACTCATACTATCCAGACCAGTACAATAATCCAAAGAATATTGATTCTCACTATTACACCACCGGCCCTGAGATATGGAAACAAACACGTGGAAACGTTGATTATTTTGTTGCGGGAATTGGCACTGGCGGCACATTGAGCGGGGCAGGGAAATATCTGAAGGAAAAGAATCCAGAGATAAAGATAATTGCAGTTGACCCGGAAGGCTCTGTTTTTTATGATTATTTCAAAACCGGTAAGCTCATAAAACCACACGTTTACAAAGTAGAGGGAATCGGAGAGGACTATCTCGTAAAGGCCGTTGATTTTAACCTTATTGACGACATCATTCAGGTTCATGATAAAGAATCATTTCTGATGACAAGGAGACTGGCAAGAGAAGAGGGGATCTTTGCGGGAGGATCGAGCGGCAGCGCTGTGTGGACGGCTATTAAGATTGCCAGTGAAATAAAAGAAAACAAAAATATCGTAGTAATCCTTCCGGATTCCGGCAGCAGATACCTCAGCAAGCTATATAATGACGATTGGATGAAGGCCAACGGTTTTTTAGATTAATATCAAAATTTGCATAAAACATATTTTTAAATAATCTCTGTATGCTCTGTGGTTGAATTATCAGGCCCAAAGGGCAGAAAGCATATAGCCAGGGGTGAAGCCCTTGGGCAGGAAAAATAACAAAATAACAGCCCAAAAGGGGCGAAAGGAATTTGTCGTGGCTGGTACATTTACATTTCTCGGGATTCATTTCAGGAAGAATTTATTGATTTCCTCAAAAAATATGGTATTGAATACGATGAAAATTATATCTGGAAATAATTGATTCTTATTTTTCTTTCGCCCCTTTGGGGCTAAATGCTTTTGTTACCCATTAGCAGGAGGCTTCACCCCATAAGCGCTAAGTTGTTTTTGATATTTTTTACATGGAGTCCAATAACGAATATCGAACAAGGAATAATGAATGTCGAAGGATAAGAGAATATTTGATCTTGAAGAACGCTTAGTAGATTT